>DSBN01000171.1 GCA_011046055.1 Sediminispirochaeta sp.
GAGGATGTATGAACTTCTTGGATTTGGTTGCAAAACGGTACAGCGTGCGCCGGTATGACTCGAGAAAGCCGGATCGCCAGAGCATCTATCGCTGCCTCGAGGCGGCCCGTCTGGCACCCTCCGCGGTGAACTCCCAGCCATGGCACTTCGTCGTCGCCGATGACGAGGAGAAAGTGCGCGCCCTCGGACGGGCGGCGGCCCCCGCCGGGGCGATGAATCGCTTCGCCCACGGCGCGCCGGTGATTGCGGCCTTGGTGGTGGAGAAACCCAATCTGATCTCTCGGCTCGGCAGTTTTCTGAAGGATAAAGCCTACTACCTCCTGGATATCGGGATCGCCGCCGAGCACTTCTGCCTCCAGGCCGCCGAGGAAGGGCTGGGCAGCTGCATCATCGGGTGGTTTGATGAAAAAGGGGTCAAGGAGAGTCTCGATATCCCCGCCTCCAAGCGGGTAGCCCTGCTGATCAGTCTGGGATATCCGGCGGAGAGCGGACGAAACGGAGAGCTTGATGAGCCCTCCGACGGCCCGGCTAAGAAACGCAAGAGCATCGAAGAGATGAGCAGTTTCAACTCCTATGGGTCCGGCGGCCAGGCTTAGGCTATATACTGACTTCCCTTCTTAGTGAGATCCAGCAGGTAGTCGCTGCCCTTGAGGGAGACGAAGACCAAGCCGCGCTTTGCCGCTGTATCGGCGACTTTTTTGAGGCTTGAATAGCCGTGTCTTCGGAAATCGACCCCCTCCTGCAGCAGAATCTGCTTGATGTCGCCGAGTTTGGCTTTGTTGCCCTCGCTGGTGATAGTCTTCGATGCAGCCCGCTTGAGCGCCGAGAGGAACAGCGTGATGATCGTCGGTGGAGTGTCGGTCCCCCCTACCAGGGTGAGCACCAAGCGCCCCTCTTTGAACCTGGTTTTTAAAACCTTGTGCTCTTCCGCTGCAGCCAGGAAGGCGCTCCATGAGTCGTAACCCAGGTCCGCCTCGTCGAATCCTTCGTTGAGCAGAGCCATCCGTGCCCGGACCCGTGAGAGGGTGGGGATACCGCCGTTCTGTTCGATGTATCGGACTGCCTCTCCCAGCATCAGGAAGGCCTCTTCCAACTCGACGGTGGTGGCGATGTCGTTCTCTCCGGTCTCCTCCAGCGGAGATAGAGTCAGGTCGCGGAAATCCATGAAGTTCTCCGCCAACAACAGCAAGTCCTCCTCGGCGTTGCGGGCGTCGCAGATCACGGTGGTCTTCACCCCGTGCCCGCTCACCTGGGAGAGGGCTGCGGAGAGCTTCCCGTCGCCTGAGATCAACAGCAGGCGGTCGATGTGGGGATTGCGGTTTATCACGTCCACCAGCACACTCCCCAGGCTCAGCCTCAGGCTCTCCGCGGCGTCGGTGGGGAGGTGGATCATTTCGAAGCCCGCTTCGTAGAGTTCTTGGGCGGTGTTGGGAGAGATAGGATGGCTCCAGTCGCCGAAGACCTTGGCGATGGAGACCAGCCCCTGAGTTCGGGCGTAGTTCATCAGACCCTTGACGAAGGTCGAGTTGATGCTCGGGCGGACGTCTTCGATGTTCCAAATAACGGCGATTGTTTCTGTTTTCATAGTTCGATTATAAATCTTGTTCCTCCTTCAGGCAAGTTAGGTCCCCAGGAACTCGTTGCCCACTTTGCGGGCCCGTTCGGGTTTGTCCAGGTCGATACCCAAGGAGAGACCGATCTCCACCAGCAGGTTCCAGCCGGCGCTCAGGTAGACGAAGGGGGTCAAAAGCCCCGCCGGGGGAACGATGATCGTGGGAAAGGGGGTCTGACGGTCGGCGATGGCTACCACCTTGAGCCCGACACCCTGGACCAGCACCTCCTGGAACTTCTCTATTTCATCGTCGATGGGGTCGATGAGGAAGAGAATGTCCGCGGGGTTCATCACCTCTTCGATACCGTGGACCGCGTAGGTGCCCTCGAGGAAGTCCGACTTCTTGCGGGTGATTTCATTGGTCTTGAGGGTCAGTTCTTCGGCCACCCCGTCGTTGTAGCCGGCGAAGTAGATGGTCGGAGCTGCCGCGGCAGCTTCGACGATGCTCGGTTCGATGGGGGTGTTCAGGGCAGCTTCGATCTTGTGCGCCAGGGAGCGGGAGTCGATCGCCTCCAGGGCCGGGTCGAGATGGCGGAGGATAGCCTGGTAGAAGAGCCCCTGCTCAACCACGCTTTTGGTGGCCGCCACCGCTTCTTCGGGGCCGCAGCCGAGCACGTAGCTGTGGTCGCAGATTTCCTCCAGCAGGCTCCCGTGAGCGGCGGTGAGGGCGAAGAGTCGGTTGTGGCCCGCCTCTTTGAGCTTACGGGCCAGAAGCACCACCTCCTTGGTCTTGCCCGAGTTGGAGGCGCAGAAGACTGCATGGTCGTGCAGGTCGTACTCCGCCGCCTGCCGTGAACCCTCGGTCTCGATACGGATATCCAGTCCCGCCCGGCGCGCGCTCCTGATGGCGTTTTTAGCGGGAAAAATACGGCTAGAACCTTCACCGGTAAGCAGCAATTTGCCCGCTTCGCGGATTTTTCCAGCGGCCTCTTGGCCCGCTTGCGGGTCAAAGTTCGCGACCACATCCACGGTTTCGTACATCTCTTTGACCAGGGCATAGGGGGCGTATTTTTTGTTCTCTCTCTTCATATATACTCCTGTTTTTTGCTTTATAGTTTCTCATGCTGCTTCGCAGCACTCGAAACAATGAAAACAGCCGGGTACGGCTCTTTTCATATTAGAAAAAAGGCTGCCCCAGAGTGTAGCATATTTTTGAGCAACGGTGGAAAATTTTCTAGGGCACCTCGCCGGCGCATGTATAACTTGGGGGGTATGTATGTCATATGCCTAAGGTGGCTCGGGGGAGTGGATGTAGTTTGGGGAGAAAAACTTTCGCCGAAGCAAAGGAGGGACTAATCTCTCACATCCTCTTCTTAGTTTAGATTACACGCTGCATTATGATTTAACAACAGTTCCCGGCGTCGCAGTCGCAGGTCGGTTCGCTGTTGCGAAGCATTCCGTTCAGATTTGATGAGACAAAACGTTCGAGATACCGCAAAGCCTTTCTGAACTCCCGTACATCGTTTTGATCCTACGAGACGAGCAATTCTCAATTTGGAAGTCTAATGACTTCCAAATTGAGAGTTTGCTTCATTTGCATAGCAATAATTTGTGTTTCTAACTGTTGGAGGCATTCTCATTTTGGAAAGTGCAAGTGCACTTTCCAAAATGAGAATTGCTGCTACGAGACCTTCTCAATTGAAAAAACCACCCGACTCGGCTATGGTATCTGCTATGAGACTTCCAAGGACAAGGGGAGGAGCTGCGGCTCCCCTTTTATTTGTTTTGTCGCTGTTTTTTTTCACCGACGCCCCGCTTAGCGGGCAGGAGTGGGCGGGGGAGATTCGCCTCTCCCCCCAGGCAGAGGTATCGATGGTCACCATCTACCCCGGGGAGGACCTCTACTCGCTCTTCGGGCACACCGCCATTCGGGTGTGGGACCCGCGGATCGATCTGGATATTCTGTACAACTACGGCCAGGCTTCGATACCCTTTGATGCGAACTTCGTGCCCCGCTTTGTCCGGGGAGACCTGCCCTTCATGCTGGGGGTGAACTATACGCAGCGGGCCTATGATTTTTACAAAAATGTTGAGGACCGCGGCATCTACGAACAGAAGTTGAACTTGACCACCCCGCAGCGGCAGGAGATTTTCGACTTTCTGGCCCATCAGGCTCGCCGGGAGAACCGCGAGTATATCTACGACTACTTTTTTGACAACTGTACCACCCGAGTGAGGGATCTCTTTAAGGATCTGTTTGACGAAGAGCTTGAGCTGCCGGTCTCGGGGGGAGGCGAAAGTTTTCGGGAGCAGATCGCACCCTATTTGGAGGGCCTGCCCTTCGTGGCTGCGGGGATCAACCTCCTCTTCGGACCCCGCAGCGACCGCCCCCCGCAGCCTGGGGAGGGACTCTACCTTCCCTTCCAGCTGCGGGACGCCGTCGAAGAGGCACGACTGGCCGGAGTGGACCGGACGCGCCCCCTGGTATCCCAGTCGCGGATGATCTACCGTCAGGGACGGACGGCGCCGCAAGCCCCGTCGCTGGGGCCGGGGACGGTCGGTACAGCTCTGCTGCTCCTGTCGCTCCTTTTCACCCTGACACCACTGTTCGTACTCTTCCAGCACCCCGGGAAGGCCGGGCTGGCGGAGAGGATCGAGAGGCTAGGACGGGTCTACGATACCGTTCTGTTTGTTTTCGTCGGACTATTGGGGATCGCGATGGTGCTGTTGTGGATTTTTTCCGGCTATGTGATGACCTACTGGAACCTGAACCTGCTCTGGGCTTGGCCGGTCCATCTATTGGTGCCGGCACTGGCGGTGGTGCGGAGACGTGTGGAGAAACTGTACCGCTACTATTTTGACATCACCGCCGTGGTCGCACTGCTGTTTTTGTTCAGCGCCCCGTTTTTGCCCCAGCGCTTTCCATTGGCGGCCTACCTTTTGGCGGGGAGTATCTTTCTACGGGCCGGCGGAGGTGTTATACTCAGTAGGGTGAGAAGGAGGCGGAGACTTGGCGCTGTCTGATTACTTGAGCCCCGAAAGGGTGTTGATCTACCAGGGGACGGACAAGGGCGAGATGATCGAGCTCTTGGTGGACTCGGTCTGCCGTGAGTGCGGCGATCTGGATCCGGTTCAGGTGGGCCGGGAGATAGAACAACGGGAGGAACAGCTCAGCTCGCGCCTGGCTCCGGGGATCGCCCTGCCGCACATGGTACTCGGCGAAGAGCGCCGGAGCGTACTGGCGGCGGGCCTGAGCCGGGACGGGATTCAGTGGGACCCCTCCACCGAGGAGAAGGTGCACCTGGTGCTGCTCTTGGTGGGGGGGCGGAGCGATCACCTGCCGGTA
>DSBN01000166.1 GCA_011046055.1 Sediminispirochaeta sp.
GAGTCCTCTGAAAAAAGGGCCTTAGCAGCGACGCCTGAAATTCTAAATCATTATATTATAGTAACTTAAAAATGCCATTTTCCCGCATTTCTACCTTTTTTCAGAGGACTCATAAATCTATTTATATCTGTTCTAAAGCAAGCAAAAAATGCTATTTTTATCCAAGGGGGTTCACATGACTCAGTTCATCATTCTTCTGTCGATTTACATAGTAATAGGAAGTATTATCGTTTATTTTGTATCCCGAAAGAAGAACCAGACCCAAGAGGACTACTTCGTGGGCAGTGGATCCATCGGCTGGGTGGTGACCGCGCTGACCTACGCCGCTACTACTTACTCCGCCTTCATGATGGTTGGGCTGGTGGGGATGTCCTACGGCACCGGAGTAGGGGCACTGATCTTCGAAATGGCCTATTTGGTGGCGACGGTCCTGATCCTGGTTTTTTACGGACGGAAAATATGGCGCTTGGGTCGGGAGCGGGGGCTGGTCTCACCCATGGAGATGTTCAGCGAAAGGTACGGCAAGGTGACCGAAGGCTTGGGCGCCTTGGTGGCTTTTATCGCCCTGGTCCCCTACGCCTCGGTCCAGGTCATCGGGCTGGCGCTGGTTTTCGGCAACTACGGGATAGGATTTTTCGGGGGGGTGGTCATCGCGTCGGTTATCATTTTCGCGTGGGCCTTTATGGGAGGTCTACGAGGAGTGGCGATCACCGACGCGCTGCAGGGCCTGTTCATGATGGCGGTGGCCATCGCCGCGCTGTACTGGAGTGGCAAGGAGTTTGGGGGATTCGAGCTCTCTACCTTCCCCAACCAGGTGTGGACGCCGCTCTTTTTCATCAATCTCACCCTGCCCTGGTGTTTTTTCGCTCTGACCAACCCGCAGGTGGTGCAGAGGCTGTTTATCATCGAGAAGGAGTCGGGTATTCGCAAGATGATCATCCTCTTCGCCGTCTTCGGTTTTCTCTACACCATGATCGTGACCTATATCGGCTTCGCCGCCAAGCAGGGCAGTCTACAGGGCTTATTTCCGGTGCTCGCCGACAGGGATATGGTGACCGTCGAACTGCTGGGGATGATGGGCAGCCTGCTTTCCCTGCCCCTGGCTTTGAGTATCATTTTCGCCTCCGTCTCCACCTCCAACTCGATCATCCTCACCCTCTCCTCCATGGTGACCAGGGATGTGTTCCGAGCCCGGCGCAGTATGGTGGTCGGGCGTTTGGTCACCACCTTGATGACCCTGCTGATCTTTCTCTTCTCCCTGACTCGACCCAACTATCTGGTCGAGCTTTCGGTCATGTCCTCGAGGATACTGCTGGTCTTTGTGCCGTTGTACGCCGGACTTTTTCATTGGAAAAGGGGAGGAGTCTGCGCCGGGGTCTTCACCCTGCTCGGCGGAGCCTTGCTGGCGGTGCTGTCCAACTACTTCCTGGGCGCCTACGCCTCGGTGCTCACCTTCGTCGGGGTCTTCGTCCTGTACGGTCTGGGAGCGGTCTGTGACGGTTTTCGCAACAATGGCAAAACGTCTTAACGCACAGGACCGTACTTGCGTTGACCGTGGGTATTTACTATGCTCTAAGAGATGAATATCGATGATATTAAAAAAAATAGTAAAAAGTCACCGTTGGTTTTGATAGTCGACGACGTGGAAGAGAATGTAGAGATCCTCTACTCGATGCTCAAAGATGAGGAGTACCGTTTCGCCATGGCCTTCAGTATGCAGCAGACCTACTTGGCCGTAGAGCGCGAGCTGCCGGATTTGATTCTACTGGATGTGATGCTCCCCGATGGCAACGGCTTCGAAATGGCCCGGGAGATCAGAGAAAAGTACGCCGAGGAGGCGATTCCCATTATCTTCGTCACCGCCCGAGCCCGGACTGAGGATAAGATCGAAGGATTTAAAGCCGGCGGTGTCGACTATATCACCAAACCCTTCGAAGAGAAGGAAGTGCTGGCTCGTGTCAGGACCCACGTAGAGCTGCGAAAGATTCGCAAGGAGCAGGAACAGCTAATTGCTCAGCTACAGCAGGCTCTCTCCGAGGTCAAGCAGCTACGAGAAATTATACCAATCTGTGCGAGCTGTAAAAAAGTACGGGACGACCAGGGATACTGGATACAGGTGGAGCAGTACCTCAGCGAACACTCGGGGAGCCAAATCAGCCACGGGCTCTGTCCGGATTGTATGCGGGAGCTTTATCCCGAGTACCCCATGGATGAGGATCAATGATTGTCGGGGATCAACGGTGAGAATCTATGCGGCACTCCTATCGACGATAGCTCTCCTGCTCGGGGGAGTCTTTCTTCCACCACCCGATGTGTCGGCGGAGCAGGGGAATATCTTTTTCGAGAGGGTAGACAAGGATGACGGTCTGTCCAACCGTTCGGTCTCTTCAATCGTGCAGGACGGCAGGGGGTTTCTCTGGTTTGGTACTCAGTCGGGCTTAAACAGGTACGACGGATACGACTTCCAGGTGTATAAAAAAGAGCCTTTTAACCGCAACTCCCTGTCCCACGATCTGATTCAGACTCTCTATATGGAGGATGGGCGAGTCCTCTGGATTGGGACCTATCAAGGGCTCAACCGTCTGGATCTGGCTACCGAAGAGTTTCAGTACTATGGGCACAACCCGGATGAACCGAAGAGCCTGTCCAACAACGTGGTGGTATCCATTTTGAAAGACTCTGCGGGGAATCTGTGGGTCGGGACCCTGGATGGACTGAATCGGCTCGACCGAGAAACGAACTCGTTCGTTCACTACTTTCACGACCCCGATGATCCGAACTCTCCGACGAACGACACTATCAGAGCTCTCTACGAAGATTCGCGGGGTAGGGTCTGGGCAGGTACCTACGGAGGCTTGCTGCTGTACCGTCCGGAAAGTGATGATTTCATCCGCTATAGCCACGATCTTGAGGACCCAGACGGCATTGCCAGCGACAACGTCATGGCCATCGCCGATGACGAGGAGGGCTATCTGTGGCTGGCCACCTGGGGCGGCGGCGGACTGAGCAGGTTCGACCCACGAACCGGTCGAGCGGTGAACTACGAGCTGCCCGACACCCGTTCGTACTCCTTGAGCGTCGAGGAGAACGGCTTGGTCTACGTCGGATCGTGGGGCGGGGGCTTGATCGGTTTCGATCGCAGCGACCGGTCGATCCGACAGTTTACCAGGAGTCAGGGCTCAGAAACCGGCCTCAACCACGATATTGTCTACTCCCTGCACCGTGATAATTCCGGTGTTTTGTGGATCGGTACCAACGGCGGCGGGATAAATAAAATGAAGGAGCCGGACAACAATTTTCGTTACTGGAGCAACGATACCGAAGATCCGAACAGCCTCAGTCCCGGTAAAGTCAACGCCGTATATAAGGACTCCCAGGGCTACCTATGGGTAGGTACCTACAACGGAGGACTCAATCGAATAGACGAACAGAGCGGAGAGTTTCGGCGGTACCGTCATGACCCCGATCAAGTGGGTTCCCTGAGCAACGATATCGTCACCCGTATTTTTGAAGACAGCCGGGAGAATCTGTGGGTCGTCACTAATGACGGGCTCGACCGTTACAATAGGCGGATTGACGGTTTCGAACGGTGGTTTGGCCCGGAGGATGGTATCTCCCTGCCCGACCAAATAGTCTACGCCATTACCGAAGACCTGGACGGTTCTCTTTGGATCGGGACCTATAGCGAGGGGCTGATGCGCTATTTTCCCGACGAACGACGAGCGGAGTACTACTCGAACCAGGAGGGGGTAAGCAGCAGTTTGAGCGACAACCTGGTCTACGATATCTTCCTCGACAGTTGGGGGGAGCTCTGGGTGGGAACCAACAAGGGGCTCAACCGCTTCGATAGGGAAAAAAAGGAGTTTGTCCGCTACCTCCACGACCCCGACGACCCGAACAGTTTGAGCAGCGACACCGTTCGTCGGCTATTTGAAGATGCTCAAGGTAGACTGTGGCTGGCCACGGTCAGCGGAGGACTGAACCGTTACCGACGGGAGAGCGACAACTTCGTCCATTACATGCAGGACGATGGACTGCCGGCCAACACTATATACGGGATACTCGAGGACAATCGAGGACGACTTTGGATCAGTACCATGGACAATCTCACGATTTTCGATCCCCAGAGCGATCACTTTCTCACCGTAGATGAGGATAACGGGATATGGGCTCAGGAGTTTGCCCCCGGTCACTACGGTGATAGAGACAGCAACGTCCTGTACTTCGGGACCAACGACGGACTGTATCGGATACTGCCGGGCGATTTTTCCCAAAACAGCCATATACCTCCGGTCTGTATCACCTCGTTCAAGGTCTTTGATGAAGAGGTGGAGTTTCCCGAGGCCCTGTACCGCATAGAGGAGTTTGAGGTCGACTTCCAGGACAAGTTTATCGCCTTCGAGTTCGCCGCCTTGGACTTTGTCAGTCCGGAGAAGAACCAGTACGCCTATAGGCTGGAGGGTTTTGACGAAGACTGGATCTACAGCGGCAACCGCAGGTACGCCAGTTATACGAACTTGGCGCCGGGGGAGTACGTCTTTCGCGTGAAGGCCTCCAACAACGACGGTATCTGGAACAATGAAGGTCGGAGCGTGAAGCTGCGGGTGATACCGCCGTTCTGGCGGACCACCGCCGCCTATCTCCTCTACACGGTTGCCGTACTTACTTTGTTGTACCTTGGGGTACGTGAATACGGGAGGCGGCAACGGACCACATTCGAGCAGCAGACACGGGAGCTCGAGCGCCGGAGACTGGCGGAGCTGGAAGAGGAGGTCGAGGAGCGTCGCAGGGTCGAGGCGCAGCTCATTCGGGCGAAGGAGCTGGCCGAGGAGGCCAACCGGAGCAAGAGCGACTTCATCGCCAATATCAGCCATGAGATTCGTACCCCCATGAACGC
>DSBN01000273.1 GCA_011046055.1 Sediminispirochaeta sp.
ACAGCAATTCTCATTTTGGAAAGTGCACTTGCACTTTCCAAAATGAGAATGCCTCCAACAGTTAGAAACACAAATCATTGCTATGCAAATGAAGCAAATTCTCAATTTGGAAGTCATTAGACTCCCAAATTGAGAATTGCTCTGGGGTAAAACAGCCCTATTGAACAAAACCCCCTCATCTCTTACAGTAATCAAATATACCTATCCAAGGGGAATTGATGATGGACAACAACGAAAAATCAGCTTCGCTCAATTTTATTGAACGAATTATCGAAGAAGATCTGGCCAACAACAAACACGGCGGAAGGGTGGTGACTCGCTTTCCTCCGGAGCCCAACGGATATCTTCATATCGGCCACGCAAAATCCATCTGCCTGAATTTCGGTTTGGCGCGGAAATACAGCGGTCGCTGCCACCTGCGCTACGACGACACCAACCCCGAGAAGGAGGAGCAGGAGTACATCGACTCCATCGAGGAGGACGTGCGCTGGCTCGGTTTCGATTGGGGCGAGCACAAGTACTTCGCCTCCGATTACTTCGAAGAGCTCTATCAGTTCGCCGTCAAATTGATAAAAAAGGGCAAGGCATACGTGGACAGTCTCAGCCCTGAAGAGATACGGGAGTACCGTGGGACCCTCACCAAGCCGGGCCGCGAGAGCCCCGACCGCTCCCGGAGCATCGAGGAAAATTTGGAGCTGTTCGAAAAAATGCGAGCCGGGGAGTTCGAAGACGGCGAGTATGTGCTCCGAGCCAAGATCGACATGGCCTCGGGCAACCTCAACATGCGGGACCCCGCACTGTACCGTATCAAAAGGGTCCAACACCACCGCACCGGCGAGACCTGGCCTATCTATCCCATGTACGACTTCACCCACCCCCTGTCGGACGCCCTCGAAGGGGTGACCCATTCCATCTGTACACTTGAATTTGAAGACCACCGCCCCCTGTACGACTGGGTGATTCAGGAGTGCGAGCCCGAATACCGACCCCAGCAGTACGAGTTTGCCCGGCTCAACCTCAATTATACGGTGATGAGCAAACGCAAACTGCTCAGATTGGTCAAGGAGGGATACGTAGACGGCTGGGACGACCCTCGGATGCCGACCATTTCGGGAATCAGACGCCGCGGCTACACCCCTCAGGCGATCCGGGACTTCGCCGATAGAATAGGCGTGGCCAAAGCCAACAGTACCATCGACATTGCTCTACTGGAACACTGCGTCAGAGACGATCTGAACGCCCGGGCCCCTCGGGTCATGGCGGTCTTAGACCCCATCAAGTTGGTGATCGACAACTATCCGCAGGGACAGGTCGAGTGGTTGGAGGCCGAGAACAACCCCGAAGACCCTCAAGCTGGGTCACGAAAGATACCCTTCAGTGGGCAGCTCTACATCGAGCGGGACGACTTCATGGAGGAGCCGCCCAAAAAGTTTTTTCGCCTGGCCCCGGGCCGCGAGATCCGACTCAAGCACGCCTATTACGTGACCGCCACCAGCGTGGAGAAGGACCCCCAAACCGGTGAGATCACCACCGTCCACTGCGAGTACGATCCCCACAGCCGAGGAGGATGGACCGAAGACGGACGGAAGGTCAAGGGAACCTGCCACTGGGTCTCGGCGGCTCATGCCATCGAAGCTCCGGTCAACCTCTACGATCACCTCTTCACCGCCGAAAATCCTGGCGAACGGACGGGGAACTTCATCGACGACCTGAACCCCGACTCCCTGAAGGTCATCCAGAAGGCCAAACTCGAGCCCTCTCTCCAGGAGGCCGAGGCTGGGCAGATATTTCAATTCATGCGCAAGGGCTATTTCTGCGTCGACGGCACACATTCCCGACCGGGGCAGCCGGTGTTCAACCGGACGGTGACCCTCAAAGATACTTGGGCTAAGCTGAAGAAAAAGATGGGGGTATAAACCCAGCTCCGCCGCAGCGGAAGCTCCCTCCCCAAGCCGAGTGCTATCGGGAGGGGCGTATCACCCAGCTGCGGTGGGACTTTCTCTTGCCCGAGAAGTCCTCAGGAGTAGTCTCCCGCGTAGTCTCGTCCACCAAAGCTCCTTTGATCCTCCCCGGGTCGAAGTGGAAGCGGTGGTAGTTGGTCGAAAAAAACAGCACCCCATCCTTGGTGAGCAGCTTCAATGCCTGCCCGATGAACCAGACGTAGTCTCGCTGCAGGTCGAAGGTCCCGTCCATTTTACGGCTGTTGGAAAAGGTGGGGGGGTCGAGAATTATGATTCCGTACCTCCGGTTCTCCCTGACGGCCTCCTCCAGAAATGTCCGGGCGTCCCGAGCGACAAAACGGTGCATCCCGCCGGAAAAGCCGTTGAGTTCCATGTTTTCCCGGGCCCAACTCAGATACGAAGAAGAGAGGTCCACGCTGACCGTACCAGAGGCCCCGCCGGCGGCGGCGTAGACCGAGAAGGAACCGGTGTAGGCGAAGAGGTTCAGGACCTCGCGTCCCATCACCGAGTCTCGGAGCATCTGCCGGCTCAGGCGATGGTCGAGGAAGAGGCCCGTGTCCATATAGTCCGAAAGGTTGACCTTGAATTTCAAGTCGTTTTCCCGTACCACCAGCTCAAAGGCCTTTTCATCCAGCTTCTGCTGCTGTTCCTTCTTCCCCTGTACGAAGCGATGTTTGAAAAAAATCCTCTCTCGAGGAACGTAGAGCATCCGCGAGGCCTCATCGAGAAGCTCCTCCTCTACATCGATAATCTCCGGCGAATGCTTCCGCGCGTAGGACATGATGTGCAGGTATTCGCCGTAGAAATCGATAAACCAGGGTATGGAGGCGATGTTCCAGTGGTAGACCCGAAAACAGTCGGTCACCCGCGGGTCGAAGAGCCCGCGGTACTTCTGATGGTTCCTCTTGAGTAGCTTGCCGAAATCCTTTATCTTGACTCTTGTATCCATAATAGCTGAGATAGTATGATGACCGAAAGGAGGAGCTATGTCTACCGAAAAAATCGAATGTTCCTGGAAAGAGGGAATGGCTTTTGAAACAGAGATTACCGGACACAAAATAGTAATGGACGCCCACGAATCGGTGGGCGGCAAGGATCAAGGACCTCGCCCAAAGCCGCTGATCATCGCCTCGCTGGCCGGCTGTACAGGTATGGACGTGGTCTCGATTCTAAAAAAGATGCAGCAGGATTTCAGCTTTTTCAACATATCCATCGAATCCGAGCTCACCGAGGAGCACCCCAAGACCTACTCCCAGATCAAGGTGGTGTACGAGTTCAAAAAATCGGACAATCTGGATGAGAAAAAGGTCGAGAAGGCGGTGCAGCTCTCGCAAGAACGCTACTGCGGTGTCAGCGCCCTGCTGAAGAAGGCGATCCCCGTGGACTACGAGATCCGTTACCTATAGGAGCACCCATGAAGGCCTTCAAAGCATACGATATACGAGGAGTCTACAACCGTGACTTCAACCGCGACGATGTGTACAAAATCGGTTTTTTTCTCCCCCGCCTTTTGGCCTGCGACAAGGTTTTGGTCGGAAGAGATGTACGGGAGAGCACCGAAGAGATTTTCGAAGCTCTCTGCCGGGGGATAAACGACGCCGGCGCAGATGTCCACGACATGGGGCTGGCCACCACGCCGATGGTCTACTTCGGTACCGCCCACTTCGGCTACGACGCCTCGGTACAGATCACCGCCAGCCACAATCCGAAGGAGTACAACGGCCTGAAGGTATCAAAAACCGGGGCGCTCCCGGTGGGGTACTACTCTGGTCTGTCAGAGCTCGAGAAGATGGTCGAACACGAAGAGGTGCATACGGTGAACGAGAACCGGGGGAAGGTGCAACGGGTCGACGTCCGAGCCGCCTACCTCGACTTTATGCGTCGGTACGTCCCGGAGGAGCTGGATCAGCTCGATCTTACCGTCGATTGCTCCAACGGGATGGCCGCCCTCCTCATCAAGGAGCTTCTGGGAGACCGTCCGCACTACCTTTACGACACCCTGGACGGTACCTTTCCCAACCACGCACCCAATCCGCTGGAGCCGGAGAACGTCCGTGACCTCCAAGCGGAAGTACGTAAGAGGTCCAGCGACCTGGGAGTGATCTTCGACGGGGACGCCGATCGGGTGATGTTCGTGGACGAGAAGGCCAATTTCATCCCCCCGGATCTCATCATCGGGGTGATAGGGCGCTACTACCTGTCACGAGAGAAGGGTAACGTACTGCAGGATATCCGCACCTCCCTCTCGGTCTCCGAGTACATCGAAAAACTCGGCGGTACCCCGCACACCTGGAAGGTGGGCCACGCCTTCGCCAAGCTCAAGATGCGCGAACTGAACGCCGTCTTCGGCGGTGAGCTGGCGGGGCACTACTATTTTCGGGATTTTCACAACTGTGACTCGGGGATTCTGGCCGCTCTGCTGGTACTCAGGGTTCTGATAGAGTGGAAGAAGCAGGGGGGCAGCATGTCCGGTCTCATCGAGGAGATCAAAACCTACGCCAACTCCGGCGAGATAAACTTCCATATCGAGAAAAAGAGCAAGGCCATGGAAGCCCTGAAGGACTACTTCAGCACAAAAGAAGCACCGGTGAAGCTCTTGGATTTCGACGGGTACCGGCTGGAGTACCCCCGCTGGTGGTTCAACGTTCGCCCTTCAAACACCGAACCCTACCTCCGCCTCGTGGTCGAGGCCAAGACGGAAGAGGAGCTTCAGGAACGTTTGGCGGAGATAAGGAAAATACTGACGGACTTCGAATAGGGGGCCTATCATGAAGATACTACTGGTCGGCGGCGCCGGTTACATCGGCGCCCACGTGCAACTGGCTTTTCTCGACCGAGGCCACCAAGTCGGTGTATATGACAACCTCAGCAGCGGTCTACGCGAAAACATCCAGGAGGGGGTTCCCTTTTTTG
>DSBN01000242.1 GCA_011046055.1 Sediminispirochaeta sp.
ATCTGAGCCTGAATAGTTACGTCCAGGGCGGTGGTGGGCTCGTCGGCTATCAGGATCTCGGGATTGCAGCTCAGGGCCATCCCGATCATCACGCGCTGCCGCATTCCTCCGGAAAACTGATGGGGGTAGTTGAAGATGCGCTTCTCCGGCTTGGGGATACCCACCATTTTGAGCATCTCGATGGACCTGTGCAAGGCGTCCTTCTTGTTGAACTTCTGGTGCAGCATGATGGTCTCCACCATCTGGGTGGAGATTTTTAGAAATGGGTTGAGGCTGGTCATGGGATCCTGGAAGATCATCGATATTTTGTTGCCCCGGATCGTTCTAAGCTTTGCCTCCGGGAGCTTGAGAATATCCGTGTCGTGGAGCATCACCCGCCCGCTGACAATCTTGCCCGGCGGCGAGGGAATCAGGCGCAAAATCGAGAGGTTGGTCACCGATTTTCCCGAACCGGACTCGCCGACTATTCCGATCGCCTCCTGCCTGCCCAGATTGAAACTGACGCCGTCAACCGCTTTGACCGTCCCATCGTCGGTCTTGAAGTATGTTTTTAATTCTTCGACTCGAAGTATCTTTTCTTCACTCATTGTTTGGTTCCTCTCTTCACGCTTACAGTTTGTTCTTGCTCTGGGGGTCGAAGGCGTCTCGAAGTCCGTCGCCCAAAAAGTTCATGGCGAACAAGAATATGGTCATCGCCGCGGCGGGGAAGAAAAGTCGCCACGGGTACACATTCATCCCTTCCACCGCGTCACCGATCAAGGAGCCCCAGGAGGCGTAAGGCGCGGAGATACCCAATCCGAGAAAGGAGAGAAAAGCCTCCATCTGGATGAATACGGGTATTCGCAGGGTGGTATAGACTATGATAATACCGAACGTGTTGGGTACCAGGTGGCGAAAGATGATTCTCGCTGGGCTCGCACCCATGGACCGCGCCGCTTCGACGTACTCGGAGTTTTTCAGCGATATTATCTGTCCGCGAACAACTCTGGCGACGGTCAGCCAGCTGACCAGCGAGAGGGCTACAAACATGAGCAGTATGTTCCGCCCGAAAAGGGCCATCAGTATGATAACCAGCATCATGTAGGGCATGGAGTACATGATGTCCACTATTCGCATTATAATGTAGTCGGTCTTGCCGCCCACATAGCCGGCGATGGAGCCGAAGAAGAGTCCGATGAAGACCGAAGTGATGCCGCCGACGATTCCGATGGCGATGGACATCTGTCCTCCCCATATGGTCCTGGCCAGCATGTCCCGGCCTACGTAGTCTGTGCCGAAGAGGTAGCGACGCTCGTGGATCTTCCGCTCTTCGCCGTCTAAAACTTTTGTTTCAGTGGCGATCCGTTCTTTCAGCTGGGCGATCTGCTGCTTCTCTTCCTCGGTCAAGTTGACCCGCCCCTCGGCGACGGCGATGTCCCGGCGCTCCTGGGTGATTTTCCGTTCCGCGTCGGTGATGGCGTCTCGCTCCTTACGCGTGAGCTCCTCCCCCTCGGCGGAGGATGGGGCGGTGTACTTAGCCCGTGCTTTCTCGACGGCTTCTTTGATCAGGCGTTTGTCCTCTTCGGTCCAATCGACGCGGCCCTCTTTGGCCGCGAGGGTGGTTATTTTGTTGAGCTCGCGTTCGAGCATCAGCTCCCCGGCGGTCTTACTCAACGAGGGCGGCAGGTGGATATGCTCCATATTCTGCTCTTTGTAGGAGTAGATGGGCAGCAGGGGGGCCATGGCGGAGAAGAAAGTATAGACGGCGACTATCACCAGTCCGGCGATGGCCATTTTGTTTTTCTTCAACCGTCGCCAGGCGTCCAGGTAGAGGCTGGTTCCTTTTAACGGCTGCTCAAACTCGTTGGTGGCTTTATGTTCGGTGGTTGTCTGTGCTTCGTGTTTTGTTTCGTTGTTACTCACGGTTCGACTCCCTATTTGTACGTGATCCGCGGATCGAGGAATGAATAGATGATATCGACGATGAAGTTCATCAGAATCAAAATGATCGAATAGACAATCACCGTACCCATGATCAAGGTGTAGTCGCGGTTAATCGCAGATTGGACGAAAAAGCGTCCCAGTCCCGGGACACGGAAGATCTGCTCCACCACCACCGAACCGGTGACTATCGCGGCGAAGGCCGGACCCAGGTAGCTGACGACAGGCAGCAGGCTTCCTTTGAGTACATGGCGTCGAACAATAACTCCTTGACGCAGCCCCTTGGCTCGGGCGGTTCTGATGAAGTCGCTTCTTAGCACCTCCAACATGCTGGCTCTGGAGAGCCGGGCAATGGTGGCGAAGGGCTGCATCGACAGGGTAACCATCGGCATAATCAGTGTCACCCAGCCGTAGCGTCCGGTGATCCAGCCGGAGGTCGGCAGGATGCCCCACTTGAGGGCAAAAAAGTACATCAGTACCGGCCCGATCACAAATAGGGGTACGGTGATCCCAATTATAGCGATCGCCATGGCGGTATAGTCGATCCAGGTGTTCTGTTTTAATGCTGAAACGATACCCGCCAAGATTCCCATTATTGTAGCAAGACCGAGGGCCATGAAACCAAGAAATAGGGAATTGGGAAGACTGTTGGCGATATAGAAGTTCACATCATGGTCCTGATATCTGAAGGAGGGCCCTAGGTCTCCCCTCAAGATATCACCCATGTATCGGAGGTACTGCATGTGCAAGGGTTGGTCGAGGTTGAACTTGGCCTCGATATTTTTTAACACCTGTTCGGGGGGGCGTCTCTCGGCGTCGAAGGGGCCGCCCGGGGCGACTCGGATCAGAAAGAAGCTGATCGTGATGACTATAAAAAGGGTCGGAATAATTCCAATCAGGCGTCTAATTATGTATTTCGTCATGATGGTCTCCACGTTGGGTCCTGCTGCCGGTGATGCCGGAACTTGAGGACCTCGGTAATACGATAAAATGGAGCCGGTGCGTCTTGCCCACCGGCTCCGATGTTGTTTGATTACTTATTTTTTGTATACGTACTTCAGGGGGTGGTAGTCCATGGTGTTGACGTACCAGCCGCCCCATTCGCTGAGGTCGATCATATTGTTGGTGGTGTAAAAATACACGGGAATCACACCCTGGTCTTGGGTGATGAAGATCTCCTCGGCCTTTTGGAGTGCTTCGAAGCGCTTCTCGCCGGCGGGCATACGGGCGGCTTCGTTGATCAGGCGATCGTACTCGGCATTGGAGTAGCGTCCGCCGTTCATTGCGCCGCCGGTGACGAACATATCGAGGAAGGTGTTGGGATCCTGATAGTCTCCGATCCATCCGGCGCGGGCGATCTGGAAGTCTCCGGCTCGGCGGCTGGCCAGGTAGGTCGACCATTCCTGGTTGATCAGCTCACAGTCGATACCCAGGTTGTCCCGCCACTGCTCCTGGATGTATTCGGCGATCTTTTTGTGGGATTCGCTGGTGTTGTAGAGGATCTCGAAAGTGGGGAAGCCTTCGCCGCCGGGATATCCCGCTTCGGCCAAGAGCTCCTGGGCTCTCTCAACGTCCATTTTGTTGCCTTCGATTCCGGGATAACCGGCCATGTCGGGCACCATGGAGTAGGCGGGGATCTGTCCGCCCTTGGTGATGTTCTCGACCAGGGTCTCACGATCGAAGGCCATTGCCAGGGCTTTCCGTACACGAGCGTCGTCAAATGGGTCCTTCTCGGTCTGGATAGTATAGTAGTAGGTACCCAGGTAAGGGGCGTTGTGGTAGTCGTCCCGCATCTTGGCCTGGTCCATCTGATCCAAGGGTACGGTGGTCATCCAGTCGGCCTCGTCGTTGAGGAACATGTTGTAGCCGGTGTTGTTGTCGTCGATGGGCAGGAAGGTGATGCGGTCGAGACTGACGGTCTCTGCATCCCAGTAGGTCTCGTTGGGGACAACGGTGATCTGCTGCTGCGGCTGCCAGGTCTCCAGGGTGAAGGGGCCGTTGCCGACGAAATTAGCCGGGCTGGTCCATTCCTTGCCGTACTTTTCGATGGCGTGCATGGGCACGACCGCGAAGGAGTAGTGGGGCAGGGCTCCCAGTACGTAGGGGAGGGGACCGACCAGCTCGAGGCGGAAGGTGTAGTCGTCCACCGCTTCGACGCCGACGACCTCAGGTCCGGCTTCGCCGCTGTTGTACTCTTGAGCACCCTTGATGAACATGTTGGGGAACCAGGCGTAGGGAGCGGCGGTCTCGGGATCGAGCATGCGGAGCCAGGAGTCCACTACCGTCTGAGCGGTGATGGGTACACCGTCGCTCCAGGTGGTCTCGCGGAGGTGGAAAGTGTAGACGGTTCCATCCTCACTTACTTCCCAACTCTCAGCGAGTCCGGGGACAGGCTCGGCGGTCTCGGGATCGTAGGTCATCAGACCTTCGAATATCTCCATGTAGATACGGTGCTCGGGAACGCCGGAGATCAAATGGGGATCCAGGGTCTCCGGTTCGGTACCGTTGACCAGAATAAATTCAACTGGTTCCGCGGGAGCCTCTTCCTCGGCTACTTCTTCCGGCTGACATCCGAAGAAAGCAAAAGCAACTAGCGTTGCTACTAATAAGATTAGCAGTTTCTTCATCTCTTTTTCTCCTTTTTTTGGGTTGTTATGACAGTACCATAGAGTAAATCAATATCGCCAATTTTTCAAGGAAAAATTTTATATATCTATTTGTATAATTATTTAAAATATAAGGCGTTATACGATATATATGCATTCAAAATACAGGTGAGTGAGGCAGGGGTATGAGAAGAACGGCAACAACATAACTAAGACGTCAGCAATTCTCATTTTGGAAAGTGCACTTGCACTTTCCAAAATGAGAATGCCTCCAACAGTTAGAAACACAAATTATTGCTATGCAAATGAAGCAAATTCTCAATTTGGAAGTCATTAGAC
>DSBN01000062.1 GCA_011046055.1 Sediminispirochaeta sp.
CATGTGATCAGCCCCGGGCAGTCGGCGGTCATCTACCAGGACGATTTGGTCCTGGGCGGCGGTGTTATACGGCTGGAATGAGTGGAAAAGGCTCTTTTTTTCTCAATATGCCCCTTGGACCCTTTACAGAATGAAGTCACATTGTGTAGTAATGGAACATTATGAAACATACTGCATTGGTAATCGTCGAGTCGCCGACTAAGGCGCGAACAATAAAACGTTTTCTCCCCAAGGACTACATCGTCGAGGCGAGTATAGGGCACGTGCGCGACTTGCCGCAGTCGGCCTCGGACATTCCCAAGGACCTCAAAAAGGAGAGCTGGGCCCGACTGGGTATCAACGTGGAAGACGGGTTCAAACCTCTGTATATAATTCCCAAGGGCAAGTCGAAGATCATTCGCGAGCTCAAGAAAAGGATCAAAGAGGTGGACCAGGTGGTGCTGGCTACCGATGAGGACCGAGAAGGCGAGAGCATCTCCTGGCACCTGGTGCAGGTCTTGAATATAGACAAGAAGATGCCGGTGAAACGGATGGTCTTTCACGAGATCACAAAAACGGCGATCCAACAGGCGCTGAAAAACGAGCGGGACATAGACCTGAACCTGGTCAACGCCCAAGAGACCCGCCGTATCCTGGATCGCCTGTACGGCTACACTCTCTCTCCTCTAGTATGGAAAAAAATTGCCTACGGCCTGTCCGCCGGACGGGTTCAGTCGCCGGGGCTCCGTTTGATCGTCGAACGGGAGAGGGAGAGGATCCGATTCAAGAAATCCGTCTACTGGGATCTCAAAGCCTCTCTGAGCAAATCGGTCACCGGCGAACCGGGGAGCGAGAAGGTCGAGAAGGCCGAGGGAAATCCGTCCTTCTCCGCCCAGCTGGAGTCGGTCGACGGGGTACGGATAGCCGACGGCAAGGACTTCGACCCGGAGACGGGGCAGCTAAACGGCAAGAAAGAGGTGGTGGTCCTCGACGAGCAGAAAGTGAAGGCCCTGGCCCAGGAGCTGAGCCAGAGTCAGTGGCAGGTGGAGTCGATCAGTGAGAAGCGCTCCAAGAGCAACCCCGCCCCGCCTTTTATCACCTCTACCCTCCAACAGGAGGGCAACCGAAAGCTCCGGCTTTCGGCCCGGGAGACCATGCGTCTGGCCCAGCGTCTGTACGAGCAGGGCTTTATCACCTACATGCGAACCGATTCGCCCAACTTGAGCCAGGAGGGAATACAGGGAGCCCGAGAGTCGGTGCGCCAGCTCTACGGCGGCGACTTCCTCTCCGAGAGCCCCCGGCAGTACAGCGGCAAGTCGAAGACCGCCCAGGAAGCTCACGAGGCGATTCGACCCGCCGGTGAGGTATTCAAGCACCCCGATGAGACGGGGCTCTCGGGCCGGGAGAAGGAGCTCTACAGCCTCATTTGGAAGCGGACGCTGGCCACACAGATGGCCGAGGCGCGCAAGGTTTCCACCACCGCCAAGATCGTTGCCGGCAGGGCTCGCTTCTCCGCTACCGGTACGCGTATCGAGTTTCCCGGTTTTATCCGGGTCTACGTGGAGGGCAAGGACGACCCGGACGCGGCTCTTGACGATAAAGAGACCTTTTTGCCTCCTTTGAACGAAGGGGAGAATCTCTCCCTGGAGCAGCTGGAGGAGCTCTACCACGAGACCAAACCGCCGGCCCGCTACACCGAGGCCTCCTTGGTTCGTACCCTGGAGAGCATGGACATCGGTCGGCCCTCCACCTATGCCAGCATCATCAACACGCTGTACGAGCGTCAGTACATCCGCCGACAGGGCAGTGCATTGGTGCCGACCTTCACCGGCTTTGCGGTCGTACAGCTTCTGGAAAAACATTTCCACTACCTGATCGAGTATGATTTTACCTCTGAAATGGAGTCGGCGCTGGACCAAATCGCGGTGGGCCGAATAGACCGTTTGAAGTATCTGGAAAACTTCTACCACGGCCAAAACGGTCTGCTCCGACGGGTGGAGGAACGGGAGAAGGAGATATCCCCCGAGCGATCCCGGACGATAGAGCTGCCGCAGATCGAGGTAGTCGACGGGATCAAGGTCGGAAAATACGGCCCCTACATCGTCTATCCCGACGGAGAGCAGGGGGCGATTCACGCCTCCATCCCCGAAGAGATCGCCCCGGCGGACCTCACCGACCAGGAGGTGCGGGAGCTCATCGAGATCCAGAAGAACGGTCCGGAACCCTTGGGCTACGACCCCGAGACCGGACAAGCGGTCTACTGCCTGACCGGACGATACGGACCCTACTACCAACTGGGCGAGGCGACGGAGGAGCAGCCGAAGCCCAAAAGGGCCGCCCTGCCGAAGGGCATGAAGCCCTCCGAGGCGAATATCGAGGACGCGCTGCGGCAGCTGAGCCTGCCCAGGACGCTGGGTACGCACCCGGAGACCGGCAAAGAGGTGGTCGCCGCCCGAGGTCGCTTCGGCCCCTTTATCGTCCACGATGATGATTTTCGCTCTCTCAAAACCGAGGAGGAACTATTCAATATCACCCTCGAAGAAGCTTTGGAGATACTCGCCCAGCCCAAAAAGGGACGGGGAGGGGCTCGGGTAATGCGGGATTTCGGCAAGGACGAGGTACTGGGAAAAAAGGTGGCCATCTACAACGGGCGCTACGGACCGTACATCAAAGCGGGAACGAAGAACATCGCCCTGCCCAAGGAAAAGCAGGATAAGGAAGAGATCGAGAAACTGAGCATCGAAGAGGTCCGTGCCCTGGTCAGCGAATATACGAAGAAGAAAAAATAATCACAACCTCGCGGTCAGCCAGCTCAGAAGCAGCTCCATGAGCTCCTCTTTGCAGCTTTCGTTGTGTATTTCGTGGTAGGCCCCGTCGAATATCCTCAGAGTTTTGTCGCTGCTTCCCGCTGCAGCGTAGAGCTGCTCCGAATCGCCCGGCGGCACCACCGCGTCGGCTCCACCGTGGAGCAGAAGCAGGGGAAGCTTCAGATCCGCGAGCCGCCCATCCGGCAGCAGTTCGTCCACTCTCAATAGCTCCGCGCCCATACGCAGCCGCATCTTGCCGTTGTAGACCAGCGGGTCCGCTCGGTAAGCTCGAACAATCGACCGATCGTGGGAGAGCAGAGTCGCCGAGAAAGGACGAAAGGGCAGGGTGGGGAGTATCTTTTTGAGTATTACGGCGGCTTTTTTTTCCAAGGAAGAGCTCTGACGGCCTGGACGAAGTAGAGGTCCCGAGAGGATCACTCCCCGCAGGTTCTCCTGATGCTCGAGACTGTAGAGCAGCGCGATGGCCCCGCCCATGCTGTGGCCGTAGAGAAAAAGCGGGGTGTTTTTCGTCTCCGGGAGAACCACCTGATCGATGAACTTCGACAGATCCTCCGCAAAGAGCTCGAAACGGGGCACGTCGGCTCGAAGTCCCGCGGACTGTCCGTGGCCGTAGTGGTCCGCCGCCCAGATGTAAAAGCCCTGGCTGCTGAGGCTTCCCGCCAGTTCGGCGTAACGGTCTCCGTGTTCGGCGTAACCGTGAACAATGACTATATGCGCCTTGGGCGAGCCGGCGCTCTCCCAAGCCCGGTAGTGCAGCTTTTGTCCCAGGGTACCGATAAAAAAGTCTGTTTTCATCCCAATTCTCCTCGAGGGGTCTACTGATATTCTGGTCATATTATCCCGCGCAATCCTTTAGATGGCAAGGTGCTGATTGAAAAAGATTTATGCTGTCTTTTCGCCCACCCAGTCGCTATTTGCAAAATTATTTAGACCAAAAATATGTATGATTCTAATCTATTATATGAGAAGTTTTTATTTTATTTGATAAAAAAAAATATAAGATTTTACCTTATATTGACTTATGAGGGTATAGCACCTTGACTTTTGAATTAAACTTTTATATGCTTATATGTATATTGAATTGAAAGCATTGCGTAATTTTTTAGAATTGTTAGTGCTATAAAGCGAAAGAGGAAAACAAATGGACGAAGAAGTAAAAATCAAAGTCGACAATCTGTTCAAGATTTTCGGCTCAAACCCTCGCAAAGCCTTCCCATTGATCGAAGAGGGCTTGGAGCGGAGCGAAATTCTAGAAAAAACCGGGAATGTAGTTGCCGTCCGTGGCGTGAGTTTTGAAATAAAGAAAAAAGAGACCTTTGTGATCATGGGTCTCTCTGGAAGCGGAAAGTCCACTCTGATCCGCTGTATCAACCGACTGATCGAGGCGACTTCCGGAGCCATCTACGTAGACGGCAAGGACGTCACCAAAATGAACAGGGACGAGCTGCAGGAGCTGCGGCGTTACACCATGTCGATGGTGTTTCAGCATTTTGGTCTACTGCCACATCGGACCGTGCAGAACAACGTAGAGTTCGGTCTCGAGATTGGGGGGATGGACAAGGAAGAGCGAAGCAAAAAGGCTATGGCCGCCATCGAGCTGGTCGGTTTGAAGGGCTACGAGAACAGCATGCCCGATGAGCTCTCCGGCGGTATGCAGCAGCGAGTCGGACTGGCTCGCGCTTTGGCCAACAATCCGGAAGTCCTGCTGATGGACGAGGCCTTCAGCGCTCTGGACCCCTTGATTCGAAATCAGATGCAGGACGAGCTGATAGAGCTGCAGGCGAAGATGCACAAAACTATTGTCTTCATCACCCATGACCTGGATGAAGCCTTGAAACTAGGGGACAGGATCCTGATTCTCGGACCCGACGGTACATCTCGACAGCTGGGTACTCCCGAGGAGATACTTTCCGATCCGGCGGACGACTATGTGGCCAAGTTTGTGGAAAAGGTGGACAAGACCAAAGTAATTACCGTCTCGACCATTATGCGCAAGCCTCCGGTAGTCACCGTACCCAAGGACGGACCAGGAGCCGCGAGCCGGACTATGGAAA
>DSBN01000221.1 GCA_011046055.1 Sediminispirochaeta sp.
GAGCAGGGGCATATGGACGTGAAAAAACCGAATGTATGATAGAGCCTCTTCCGTCCGGCGGAGGTAGCTCTGCATCCTCCTATCGAAATCCTCCTCCGATTCGTTTTCCCGGGAGGTCTGCAGGGAAAACAGGAAAATTACTTTCAACAAGTTCTCCGCCGGACGGAAGAGGCTCTATCATACATTCGGTTTTTTCACGTCCATATGCCCCTGCTCGACCTCAGCCGTTTGGTCTTGCGCAACATAGAGTTTGTACCCGAGGAGGTGCCCGGAGGAGAGGATTGGTACTCCCTGTTTCGACAATTTTGGTACGATCGCTTCGAACAGAGGATGAAAAAATATACTTCTCAGTACAAGCGGCAGGAGTTGCTCGATAGTGCCAAGAGCTTCCTGCGGAAAGAGCAGATCCCCGAGCTCCATCGGTACTGCAATTTGGGAAAATACTACAATATAGCAGTGCAGTACGAAAAGAGCAGCGGTTTCGCCTGGGGGTTCTTCGAGGACTACTTTTTCCCCGAGATGAACAGCTCCTTGAAGCTGGTCCTGATCGACGGGGAGTTTTACAAGGAACAGAATCGCGAAGAGTACAACGAAGCCTACAATACGGTAGTGTGGGCCTACGAACAGCTTCGGAAACTGGAGTCCTATCTCTCCTCCGATGGGGAGATAGGTCTGCAAGTCGAAAATGTAGAAAAGGAGGCGCTCAGCGAAGAGGAGCGCCTCCAAGAGGTCCAGGAGATAGTCCGTGATGTGGACAATCAAATGGAGGTCATCTTGAGCCGACTCCTAGAACATTCGATATTGATGAAAAACCTTCTCGACGGCATCCTGCACGGTGACATGGGTGGTCGCTACGATACGCTGTCGAATATGGGCTTTATCGGCAGAAATGAGAACAAAAACTTGAAAAGCAAGCTCAGCAACGCATTGAAAAGATTTGAAGGTTTCATCGACTATTACTCACAACTCTACGACCTCGAAAGGAATAACGGTAGGGTAGAATAACGGCGGTTTTGAAATGAGGCGATTGGAACTACATTACTCGCGAGACCGCAGTTTTGCGGCTATTGAAAACTTGGACGAAAGCGAGCCTCGGATGTACCTCTCCTTGGCCAAGCTCGGTGATACCTCTCCTTTTGTCCCGCGGGGGCTCGAAAACCGGGGTGCTTTTTTTCAGAGACTCGGTATCGACGCCAATCGAGTAAAAAGTCTGCGACAGGTCCACTCGAAGAGCGTTCTTTGCAGCGATGAGCCGGATTTTCAGGGCTCCACGGCTCCCGAGGGTGATGGAATTTGCGCCGCCGACCCGGGAGAGATACTGAGCGTGAGTGTAGCCGACTGTATGCCTATCTACCTCTTTCATGCCGGTACTCGGAGCTTCGCCCTGCTGCACTCGGGCTGGAGGGGAACGGGGATCGTCGCCGAAGCGCTTACAAAAATGGAGCGACGCTTCGGCGTCGCCGCTGAGCAGTTCACCGTGGTGCTCGGCCCCTCCATACGGAGCTGCTGCTATCGGGTGGATCGATCGAGGGCCGATCTGTTTGCCCGCCGCTGGGGAGGGGACAGCGTCGTCATCCGCCGAGATGAAGGGGGAGGGAATACGCACTATTTAAACCTCCTGGAGGCGAACCGCTCCTTGTTAGAAAGGATCGGTGTCAGAGATATTCGATACGTCGACGAGTGTAGTGTCTGTAATACCGAGATGGGCTCCTTTAGACGGGAAGGGCCGGAAGTATTTACCCATATGCTTGCAATATTCGGCTATTTTGATTAGAGTTTCTCATGCCGCTTCGCGGCACTCGATAGAGACACCCGAACCGAGATTCTTTTTCAACATACAATTCGGAAGGGATCTCACCTTTGAATTTTGAATTTCTATAAAGGAACCCATGAATGCAGGCTGTAAAAAGAGAGTGGCAGAAGATTGTGTATAACGCCCTACGGGAGCTGAGCCAGCAAAAGGGCGTGGACCCGGAAAACTTGGAGCTGGCGCAGGTGATATCCGAAACCCCGCCGAAGCCGGAGTTGGGGGATATCGCCTTTCCCATGTTTCCCTTCGCCCGAGTATTCCGACAGTCTCCGGCTCAGATAGCCGCATCGCTGGCTTCGGCCCTGACCGGAGACGAGCGGATTGGGCAGGCCAAGGTGACACAAGCCGGACCCTACGTAAATGTACACATTGATATCGTCGCCCTGACCGAAGAGGTGCATAATGAAATAAACGAACGAGGGGACGGCTACGGGGAGAATCGGAGCATGGCCGATAACCGGACTATGATCGAGTTCTCCTGCCCCAATACCAACAAGCCTCTGCACCTGGGGCACCTGCGTAACGATTCTATCGGTGAAAGCGTCTCCAGGATACTCAAGGCCAACGGTTCGGAGGTTCGAAAGGTAAACCTGATCAACGACCGGGGAATCCACATCTGCAAATCCATGTGTGCCTACAAGGAGTTCGGCGACCACAAGACCCCCGAGTCGGAGGGGCAGAAGAGCGACCATTTCGTGGGCGATTACTACGTGCGCTTCGACCAATGGTCGAAGGAAGATCCCCAAGCCGAAGCCAAGGCGAGAAAGATGCTCATCGACTGGGAGGCCGGTGAACCGGGGGTCAATGAACTGTGGAAGCGGATGAACCGCTGGGCGGTGGAAGGTATCGAAGAGACTTATCGCCGAACGGGAGTCTCCTTCGACGCTGTTTATTACGAGAGTGAGACTTACCTCGCCGGAAAGGAAGAGGTTCTCAAGGGCTTGGATCGGGGTGTTTTTTATCGTGAAGAGGACGGCTCCGTCTGGGTCGACCTGTCGGAGATCGACTTGGACAAAAAGGTGCTTCTGAGAAGCGATGGAACTTCTCTCTACCTGACTCAAGATATCGGTACGGCCATCAGACGCCACGCTGACTGGCCATTTACCAGAATGATCTACGTGGTCGCTTCGGAGCAGCAGTACCACTTCAAGGTGCTTTTCCATGTTCTGAAGAAGCTGGGCTTTCAGTGGGCCCGGAAGCTCTACCACCTCTCCTACGGTATGGTCAACCTGCCGGAGGGAAAGATGAAGTCTCGCGAGGGGACCGTCGTCGACGCGGACGAACTGTTCCTCCAGCTGCAGGATATGGCCGCCGAAGAGATACGGAGCAAGGATCGGGAGGACCATGTGGGCGATGTTGAGCAGGCTTCGGCGGCGGTGGCCCGGGCAGCTTTGAACTACTACCTGCTGCAGGTCTCACCGATGAAAGACATGGTCTTCGATCCCCGAGAGTCGATCTCCTTCAACGGCAACACCGGTCCCTATCTCCAGTACATGGGCGCCCGGATCAGCAGCATGCTGCGCAAATACGAAGAGCAAGACCGAAGTGAACCAAGGGGCCGCTTCAAAGCGGAACTTCTGGTAGTACCCGAAGAGCGGCAGCTGATCAAGCTCTTGGCCTCCTATCCGGAGATTGTCATCCGTGCCGGTGAGCAGATGAACCCGACCTTGATCACCGGCTTCCTCTACGAGCTCTCGCGGAGCTTCAGTAAGTACTACCACGACCATCCGATACTGCACAACGAGGACCGGGATTTGGTGGTGAGCCGCTTGGAACTGGCCAAAATGGTGCTCCAAGTCCTGAAGAACGCCTTTTTCTTGGTGGGAATCCCTTTCCTGGAGCGGATGTAGCAGCGGAGCGGTGGATAGTATATTGACCCTCCACATAAGGGTATGGTATAAGAGACTTTACATAAACTACGAACTGAGGTTGAATAATGTACGCATTGGTAGAGATTAAAGGAAAGCAATACAAGGTTGCCGAGGGGGATGTCCTCGCTGTCGATAAGCTCGAGCAAAAAGAGGGGGAGAGCTTGGATTTTGAGACCGTACTACTCACCGGAGGAGACGGAGAGGTAAAAGTCGGTACCCCCTATCTCAAGGGAACCAAGGTCAGCGCCGTGGTCGAAGCTCATGGCCGCGACAAAAAGGTGCTGGTCAGAAAGTTCAAACGACGGAAGGGTTACCACAGAACCCAAGGACATCGTCAGGGTTTTTCTAGAATCAAGGTGACCGGGATCAGCGGAGCCTAGGTGATTCGGGCGGAGTTGCACCTCGATTCGCATATGTGCCTACGCGGTTTGGTTGTCGAAGGGCACGCCGCGAAGGGCTCTCCCGGGCTCAGCGTACCCTGTGCCGCGGTATCGGCGCTGGTGAGAACCTCGAGTCGTCTGATCGCGGCCGAGCAAGGGGTTGTGAGCTCCGGAGAAGCGGAGAAAGAGGGAAGGCTCAAGCTGCAGGTGAAACACTGTGCCCCCCCTTACCGGGAATGGCTGCGGGGGATTACCGATTTTGTGGTCGTGGGGCTGAAAGAGATCGAGAGAGATTATCCTGACGACTGCGTAGTAGAATTGTACACACAGGAGGAAAATAGAAATGGCGCATAAAAAGGGCGGCGGAAGCAGCAAAAACGGCAGAGATTCGGAGTCGAAACGACTCGGTTTGAAACGCGGCGGAGGACAACTGGTCAAGGCCGGAGAGATTATCGTTCGTCAACGCGGTTCCAAGTTTCACCCCGGTCAAAACGTAGGTAAAGGCAAAGACGACACTCTTTTCGCCAAAGCCTCAGGGAAAGTAAATTTTTCTCAAAGCAAGGGGCGCAACTTCGTATCGATTGAGACCCTGGTCTGAGGAGTGACTGCCTAACTCGTGATCGGTTTCGCGGATGAAGTCTACATCGATGTCTCTTCGGGCAATGGCGGCAACGGCTGTGTCTCTTTTCGACGTGAAAAATATGTACCCAAAGGCGGCCCCGACGGCGGCGACGGCGGACGGGGCGGCGATGTCGTCTTTGAGGTCAGGGGCAACCTCAAAACCCTGGCC
>DSBN01000253.1 GCA_011046055.1 Sediminispirochaeta sp.
CCCCCACAGATACCAAACAGCGCTCCAATCCGTCGGCCAGGATTTTCTTCCGCAGCAGTCCCATCCGCTCGGCCACCTCTCGGTAGAGCGCCGCTCGCTGTCCCCGGTCGGAGATGTGGTAGCTCTGTCCGGCGTGGGTCAGTATTCCGGCGAAATCGAGCCGTGGCAGGGAGTCGATTTGCCGAGAAAGTTCCCGGATCTTGCCGTCCTCTTCGACGGGGATGCCTGTTCTGCCATAGCCCACGTCGACCTTGATCCACGCTCCTACCGGATTTTCGAGGTTTTCGCTGACAAACTCGGCGACGGTCGAAGAGGTGATCAGGAGATTCAGTTGCACCCGTCCGGCCAGATCGTTGATATCCTTCATCTCGCGGATATTGACCGGAAAGGCTATGGTGATATTCTCCCATCCCTGCGAGGCGAAGTAGAGAGCCATCTTGACCGAAGAGACGGTGATGGCCTCGCCCCCCTCCTCCCGAAACCACCGTGCCACCCTGGCGCTCTGATGAGTTTTGAAGTGGGGCCGCAGCCTCACACCATCGCGATCGGCTTTTTGTTTCATCCGTCTAATATTGTTTTTCACCCGCTCGGGCCACACCACCAAGCTGGGCTTTGTGATCTGATTTCTCCAATCCATGTTCATCCGTCTCCTTTTGTTTTTGCTCTGGTGCTTTTATCGCCTTACCAAGGTAGTTTATCCAGATCTACGTTGCCCCCCGAGAGGATCACCCCGATCCTCTTACCTTTCACCAGGGAAGCGGGAAGTTTATCGTAGAGCAGCGCAGCTACCGGCACCGCCGCGGAGGCTTCGATGACGACCTTCATCCTCTCCCAAGCCAGTTTCATCGCGCCGATGATCTCCTTCTCCTCCACCAAGACTATATCCTGTACATGCTTCCTGATAATAGGGAAGGTATTGGAACCCAGGGAGGTTTTCAAGCCGTCAGCCACGGTTTGGGGATTCTCAGGATACAAAATCCGCCCGGCTCTGAACGATCGGTAGGCGTCGTCCGCCGCGGCTGGTTCGGCTCCGATGACCCGAGTCTCCGGCGAAAAATAGTGAACCGCCAGAGCGGTACCGCTGATCAATCCTCCACCGCCGACGGGGGTCAAGACATAGTCGAGCTCCTCCACCTGTTCAAGCAGCTCCATCGCCGCCGTCCCCTGACCGACGATGACCCGCAAGTCGTTGGAGGGGTGAATAAACACCGCTCCCGTCTCCTCTACAACCTGGTCCAAATACCTCTCCCGATCCTCAAGAGTGGGCGGGCAGAAGACAATCCGAGCACCATAGCCTCGGACGGCGTCCACCTTCACCCGTGGAGCTGTCTCGGGCATCACAATAGTCGCCGGGATCCCACGCAACCTCGCCGCCAAAGCCAAGGCTTGGGCGTGATTGCCCGAAGAGTGAGTGGCGACACCCCGAGGGGCCTCTTCTTTGGAGAGAGAAAACACCGAGTTTACCGCACCCCGGAATTTGAAGGCCCCGGCTTTTTGGAAGTTCTCTCCTTTAAAAAAGAGATGTGCGCCGGTCATTTCATCGAAGGTACTCGAAGTGAGTATCGGTGTTCCGTGACCGAGACCGGTCACCCGCTTATAGGCCTGTTCGAATTTTTCTTTGCGTGGTATTTCCATGACTGTATTGTAAAAGCAGGTTTAAAAAAGAGCAACTCGAGCTTGAAGCTAATTGCATTTTGAGGAAAAAAACAGCTGGCCCTTCCGTCTCTAATTGAAACAGAATCACATGAAGCGGCAGAATATGTGACTTAACGAGTGATTCTGTTCACAATAAAAATTTTAAAAAGATTTCTACGCTTTTTTATTGAGATAATTTTCTCAATATTGTATAGTAGTGATGTTAATAAATAATATCTAAGGAGGTTTTGCAACCTTGAGTGATGTAAATTCAAGCACAGGTTCGTCTCCGAGCGGCGGAAGCATACGTCGATCTTCCCGTTCGAGAAGCCGAAAGAAGAAAAAAAACCAACTTCCCATAGGAGTTGCCCTGCTTGCCCTCATAGTGGCATTCGGCATCTTCCTGGGAACCCGTAATGAGCAGTTGGTGCTCTTCTGGATTACCGGTCTGGCCTTCGGTTACATCTTGCAGCATGCCCGCTTCTGCTTCACCGCAGCCTGCCGTGACCCATACCTGACCGGGGGAACCAACCTCACCAAAGCCGTTCTGGTCGCCTTTGCGATCACTTCGATCGGCTTCATCGCCGTGCACTACGGCGCCCACCTCCGTGGAGCCCCCATGCCCGGTAGTGCCTATATCGTGCCCATCAGTGCGGCCACCGCGATCGGAGCCTTCATGTTTGGCATCGGTATGGTCATCTCCGGCGGTTGTGCCTCCGGAACCCTGATGCGCGTAGGTGAGGGATTCACCATGCAGCTGCTCTCGCTTTTCTTCTTCGTGGTCGGCTCTCTGTGGGGAGCACACGACTTCGGATGGTGGAAGTTGAACGTGATCCTGCAAGGAAAGGCGGTCTACCTACCCGATGTATTCGGTTGGGTCGGCGCGGTGGTAGTACAACTGCTCATTATCGCTCTGCTGTGGATAGCAGCGGACAAATGGGCGGACAAAAAGTCCCAAGAAGCATAAAGGAGTAGAAAAATGAAGGAAGTAGAACTGGATTGTTACGGCGAAGCCTGCCCGGTACCCTTGGTCAAGGCTCAGAATAAGCTCAAAGAGATGGAAGTCGGCGACGTGTTGATCGTACAGATCGACCACAGCTGCGCCATGAAAAACGTTCCCGAATGGGCCCGCAAAGAGGGGCACAACGTCGAGGTCGAAGAGATCGACGACGGCGAATGGGAAGTCATCATCGAAAAGATGAAATAACTCTAGCACGGAGGAATTACCTTGGGTATAAAGGATAATAAATACTACAAAGAGTGGTTCAAAGGCGCCTGGCCCTATCTGACCGGGGCGATTCTGCTCTCCCTGTTCCAGATCGTCACCCTGGTCACCACGGGCAACCCCTGGGGAGTCTCCGGTGTGTTGGCCAACTGGGGTGCCTGGATTTTCGAGGCCGTTGGCGGCAACGTAGACAAATGGTACTACTTTTCCAGTGAGGGCGCTCAGAGAACCTTGGAGGGCGGACTGCTGAACCACGGTGGCAGCATCAGAAACATCGGTATCATCGTCGGTGCTCTGCTGGCCGTCCTGTTGGCTTCAGGATTCAAGATCAAAAAGATCAAGTCCATGAAGCAGGTTGTAGCCGCCGTTATCGGCGGTTTGTTGATGGGTTACGGAGCTCGAATCGGATTCGGTTGTAACATCGGAGCACTCTACAGCGGCATAGCCTCATTCTCCCTTTCGGGTTGGGTTTTCGGACTCTTCCTCTTCCTAGGAGCTATTGTAGGCAGCAAGATGCTGGTCAAATATTTCATGTAAGAGGAGATTATTATATGCGTGAGAAAAAAAGAGAACAGTACGATGTGGTCATCATCGGTGGTGGTGCCGCCGGTCTGACCGCCGGTATTTACTGCGGCCGGGCCAGACTCAAAACACTGATCATCGAAAAGGCCCTGGTCGGTGGTCTGGCCACCTATACCAACGAGATAGAGAACTACCCCGGATTTCCCGAGGGCTCCGGCGGACTTGGACTCATGGAGCTGTTCAAAAAACAGGCCGAGAAGTTCCAGGTAAAGTTCAAGCTCACCGACGTGAAAAGCGTCAACTTCGAAGGGGACAAAAAGATCGTCGAGACTTTCCGCAACATCTACGAGGCCAAAGCGGTCATCGTCGCCTCCGGCGGACGCCCCCGTATCACCAAAGCCAAAAACGAGGAGAACTACCTCTTCGACAAGGGCATATCCTTCTGCGCCACCTGTGACGCTGCCGCCAACACCGACAAGACCGTCATGGTCATCGGCAGCGGTGACGCGGCCATCGAAGAGGGAATGTTTCTGACCAAGTTCGCCAAAAAAGTCATCGTTTCGGTCATCCACGACGAGGGCAAAATGGACTGCAACGAGATCGCCCGCGACCAGGCGCTGGCCAACCCAAAAATGGAGTTCAAATGGAACACCATCGTCGACTCTTTCGAGGGAGAAGACCACCTGGATACGGTGGTTCTGAAGAACCTCAAAACCGGCGAGCTCGACCCGGTCAAGGTGGACAACTGTTTCGAGTTTATCGGTTACGAACCGAACACCGAGATTTTTAAAGAAGTACTCAAGCTCAGCAAACAGGGCTACGTTATTACCAACGAAGAGATGGAGACCGGTGTACCCGGAGTCTTCGCCTGTGGTGATGTGAGAGAAAAAGGCCTCAAGCAGGTTGCAACAGCGGTCGGCGACGGCGCCATCGCCGGGGTCAACGCCGAGAAGTTCATCGCCGAGGAAGAGGTTTTCGAGAAACAGATCATGCAGAAGGAAAAAGTCGGCCTGATCTACATCTACTCGGCCATCGACGCCCCCAGCCGGGAACTCCTCCCGACTCTCCAAGCGATCGAGAAAGAGTACGAAGACCAGGTCAAGCTCAACGTGATCGACCTGTACAAGGGAAAGTCCCTCTGCGATCGACTCAGCTGCGATGTCGAGCCGATGACTATTTTCTACACCATCAACGGCGAGGTGGAGTCCATAAGCACCGACTGTTCCGTACCGGCGGTCAAGAAAAAGTTGGACGAACTGGTCAAGCAGAACAAGGGAGCCTAAGGCCTCTTGCTCCTATTCTTATACAAAACCGCCCTCCCCGGGGCGGTTTTTTTTCTCACAGCGTAACAAACAGCTTACTTCACCGGAGCTCCCTTCCACTGCCCCCCATGGAGAGGGCAATCAGCGCCAGAATTTTCACCCCGCTGCGCAGTAC
>DSBN01000319.1 GCA_011046055.1 Sediminispirochaeta sp.
CCTCTATCTCGACGATGAAACACTCAATCTCCTGGCGTTCAAATCGCAGTTTCGACGGGATTTCGAGGTCCATTGCGCCTCCAATGTTCAGGAGGCCTTGGATATTCTGGAAAAGCAGAGGATTGACTTCGTTTTCACCGATCAGCGGATGCCCGATATGTGGGGCACCGAATTTTTGGCTATCGTGAAAGAGAGGTGCCCCGAAGCGCATCGTATTGTTATCTCCGGCTTCACCGAAGACAGAGCGATCAAACGGGGACTTGAGAGGGGGCTGGTCCATTCGGCCTTCGAAAAGCCCTTCAGCAGCCGCGAGATCATCGAGTGTATCAAAACGAGGTGCCGGGAATTTGACTAAGACCAGAGCTCGGATCACGTTTGTGTTTCTTTTTACCCTTCTGTCGGCCAGTTGGCCGCTTTTTGCCCAGGAAGAGGTGATTCGGGTCGGGGTCTACCAGAACCCCCCGAAGATCTATACCGATCGGCGGGGTGAGGCCCGAGGTTTTCACGCCGAGCTGATACAGGCTATAGCTCGAGAGAACAACTGGCGTATCGAGTTCGTTCAAGGACGCTGGAGTGAGTTGCTGGAGATGACCGAGGCCGGAGAGATCGACCTGATGCCCGATGTAGCCTTCTCTCCGGAGCGCCAGCGGAGATTTGCCTTCAATGAGGAGCACGTTTTTATTAACTGGGCTTCGGTCTACAGCGGCGGGAGCTTTCGGCCGAACAATTTTTTTGACTTGGGTGGGATGAGGATCGCCGCCATGGAGGGAGGAGTGCACTCGGTCGGGGAGATGGGTTTTGTGGGCTTGGCCGAGTCCTTTCGGATCGAGGTGGAGATGGTCTGGACCAGCGACTATCGAGAGGCCTTCGAGAAGGTCCGCGACGGCGAAGCCGATGCGGCGGTGGTCAACCGGATCTTCGGGGTCAGCTACGGGGAGGCGTACGGTCTGCACCGAACCTCGATCATTTTCAACCCTGTCTCCATCAGGTACGCCCTGCCCCGATCTTCTCCGCGCGGCGCCGAATTGATCGACCAGTTGGACCGCACCCTCCTGAACATGAAGGACGATGAGGAGAGCCTCTACTACCGGCTGCTGGACAAGTACCTGGCCGGTTTTGTGGAGGAGCGAACGGAGACGCCCCTATGGCTGATCCTACTCTTGGTTGGAGTGAGCCTTATGCTCCTGTTGACCGCGGCGGCTTTGATCTTTCTGGTCAAGGAGAACCACCTCCGCCGACGGGTGGAACGGGAGCTGCGCCGGGCGAAGGCCGAGGCCGAGCGGGCAAACCGGGCCAAGAGCGTCTTTCTGGCCAACATGACCCACGAAATCAGAACGCCGATGAACGCCATTATCGGCTACTCCGAGCTGCTCCAGAGATCCGCTGGATTGAGTCGGGATGAGCGGAAGATCCTCAGAACTATCAATGACAGCGGTGAACACCTTCTATCCCTGATCAACGAAGTCCTGGACATGTCCAGGATCGAGGCGGGACGTTTGGAGATCGAACGGAACAATTTCAACCTCCATGACCTTTTGACTCAGGTCAGCCTACTGCTCAAGCCGGTGGCGGAAAAGAAGGGTATGAACGTACAGTTAAACATCGACGAGAACACCGATCGATGGGTAGTCAGCGATCAGCAGAAAATCAGACAGATACTGATCAACCTGCTGAACAACGCCGTGAAGTACTCCCAGGGTAGGGAGATCGAACTGGAGCTGCGTGCCCTTGCGGACCAAAAGCACGAATGCGAAATATTGGTCAGCGACAGCGGCGAGGGAATCAGTGAAGAGGACCACCGGCGGATCTTTGAGCCCTTCGAACAGGTTCAGGAGGGGGGCGTCGCCCGGAGCGGAGTGGGGCTGGGCTTGGCTATCAGCCGGAAGTACGCCCAAGCCCTCGGGGGGGAGCTGCTGCTGAAAAAAAGCGGGCCCCAGGGGAGCACCTTCGCCCTCAGACTGCCCTACGAGCCGGGGACGGCGAAAACGGTCGGAGAAAAAAGCCCCTCCTTTCGACCTGGAGCGGTCAAAGAGGAGTACCTGCCCCTCAGGGTCCTGGTGGTCGACGGCCGGGAGACGAACAGGGACATAGTGCGTCGGCTCCTGGAACCCCTGGGCTTCAGTATGCGATTCGCCGACAACGGCTTGAAGGGGCTTGAGCTTTTCCAGCAGTGGAGGCCCCACTGCATTTTGATGGATATCGTGATGCCCGAGATCGGCGGAGTGGAGGCGGTGCGGCGGATCAGGGAGCTCGAAGACGGCGGGGAGCCGGTGAAAATCATCGCCCTCACCGCCAGTGCTCTGGAGGAGGACCGAAAGGAGATCCTCGCCGCCGGGGCGGACCGGTTCATGTACAAACCTTACCGGGAGCTGCAGCTCCTGACGGAGATAGGCGAGCTTTTGTCGATCGAATACCACTGCGAGGAGAGCTTGAAGGTTTCTTCGGCGGCCACGGGGATGGGCGACTCCTCGGAATCAAAAGAGCGGGAGACGTACGACGTCCGCCTATCCAAAGCGCTCAAAAAGAAGCTGACCGCCGCGGCGCATCTGGGTAGCAGAAGGGAGATTCTCGAGATCCTGAATACCGAGAAGCTCCCCGAAGAGATAGAAATCAGCATTGGCGAATTGGCCGATACGTTTCGCTTCGAAGAGATACTGAGCCTGATACATTCGTTAGGGGAGGAGTAGATGGAGCTGGAGGGAGAAAAAAGAACGGTCTTTGTCGCCGACGACAACCCTGACAACTTACGGGTCCTGTCGGATATTCTCGAAGCAGAGGGCTACCGGACCCGGGCTTCCTTGACCGGAGAAGAGATGCTCAAGAGCATCAGCTTGGAAAAACCCGATCTGATCATCCTCGATGTACATATGCCGGGCATGGACGGGTACCAGGTCTGCACCAGACTGCAGTCGGTGGAGGAGCATCGGGATATACCGGTTGTGTTCTGCAGCGCCCTGGACGAGTCCTACAATATTGTCAAAGGTTTCGAAGTCGGCGCGGTGGACTACATCACCAAACCTTTCCGGGCGAAGGAGGTACTGGCCCGTATTCGCACCCATATCGAGCTTCATGAAAAAAAGGCGGAACTGGAGAAGCTCCTTGAATACACCAAGTCCACCCAGGAGCACCTGGTCAAAACCGCGAAGATGAACAGCATCGGCGTTCTGATGGCCGGGATAGCCCACGAAATAAACAACCCAATCAACTACATAATAAACTCCGTAGAGGGATTCAGACGAGACTTCGATGAGGTGAAAGGGCTGCTGGATTTTTTTGTAACAAAGTACGGCGCTGACCCGGAGGCTCCGTTGAAAAGAATCGACTACCCTGTGCCGCTTGAGGAGATGGACAAACTACTGACGGGGATCTACGCCGGCTCTACCAAGGTCCATGAGATCGTCAAGGCCCTGCGCGGATTTAGTAAATCCGGGGATGAGGAGCTGGAAAGCGTCGATGTGGAGGAGGAGATAGATCGGGCGGTTCTAATGACCAACCACCTCTTCGACTCCCGGACGGAACTGGTAAAAAACATCGAAAATAAAAAAACACTGAATATCAAGCCGGGACGTTTGAGCCAGGTCGTTCTCCAGCTCCTTGAGAACTCCCTCGAAGCCATTGCGGCCAAACAGGGGGAGAGCCGCGACAAAATAATCCTGGAATTGAAGGATGATAAAGATCAGGAAGGGTTCAGTATCTGGATAAAGGATACGGGAATCGGTATGAGCCAAGAGGCCATGCGGCGCGCCTTCGAACCCTTCTACTCCGATAAAGGGATCGGACGACATGTGGGGCTCGGCCTGACTACGGCGGAGCACATCGTCAGCGACATCGGGGGGAAGATCTTAATTGAGAGTACCCCCGGCTCCGGGACCAGTGTACGTCTTATGTTTTGATATTCTCAAGGCGAAAGCGGGGTCGCTGATTGCGGCCCCGCCGGCCCCGCCCAGCAGTTCTTAAAAAGAGTCCAGTTGACTGCCTTTATACTTTTTGCCGTAGTCCAAGAGTTCGCCGGTGAGTGAGATCTCTTCGGACTCGTTGGTCCATACGTACTTCACCAGACGTCCGGGGACCTGTGGTGCCAGCCACCATTCGTAGCTCACCCGGTACTCTTCGTCATCTTTGTCCACATAGACGTCCTCGATGAGCACGTATTCGGCGTTGAACTTGCCCGCTGGGACGGAGATCGACCGTTTGCCCTTGACGTATTCGGAGTAATCGTCCCAGAAGAAATCCTCTTCACCAGCCTCAGCTTCGGGCTGCTTGTCGGCTTTGTCCTTTTTTTCCTTTTTATCCGTTTTTGCGTCTTTTGTCTCTTTTGATTCCGCAGCTTCCCATTCGCGGATTGATCCGGTCTCAGGATCTCGGTAGCGGAACTTCAACATGCCGTAATCCTGATCGAGAAGCGCCTCGGAGACGAACTCCTCCTCTCCCTCGACCTTGGAGCGTAGGAGCCACCAGCTGTTTCCGTCGGGAGTTCTTTTCAACAAAGCCCGTTCAATCTCCATCCTTTCGGCGCCGCTCTCGTCCCGAGAGGTCAGCTCCCAGCGTGCTCCCTCGCCTTCGGAAAACTCGTCATAGCCGTGCCCGTAACCTCCGGCGAAAAAGACCTGGGCGTAGACCATGGAAGCGACGATACCGTCCTCTATCGCCCCTACTCCGACGGCGTCCAGCAGCGCTTGGTTGCCCCGGGCGCGAGTCTGGTCGATGGCACCGCTAATACCCTCTATTGTGGAAAGACAAGATGTTAACAGCAGAATAGACAAAAGGCCTGCGAGTCCACCCCATCCGTACCGTGATACTTTCCTGCTCCTCATGCC
>DSBN01000025.1 GCA_011046055.1 Sediminispirochaeta sp.
ATTGTGATAAGAGGTGAGCATGCAGGGTAAGGCGGACTTGAAAAGACTGTTTCTCATTGGCATACCGCTTCTCATTTTGGCGATCGGAATGAAGCTGCTCGACGATGAGGGGCGGCTTCTGTGGTTCGAAGAGAACGGCGTCGATTATAGCAGCGCCAGCTTTTTTTATTTCAGCGGGGAGAAGCAGAGAAGCTTTCGAATAGAACCCGGAGAAGAGGCGAGACTCATCTGGAGCTGGGAACTCGAGGAGGGGGATCTGGAGCTGCGGGTCGAGCTGCCCGGTGATGGAGAGAGACGAATCTTCCAGCAGCCGGGAGAGCTGCTGCTTGTCAGCCCCGAAGGGGGGCAGCTCGACTTAGTTGTACGGGGCGCCGCTGCGAGACGGGGTAGTTTCGAAGTTCGCCTGCACGAGACGGAGTAGGGCTCGCGGGTAGGGGCGATCAAAGCGGAATGGGAATTCGTTGAGAATTGCTGCTCAGTTCACCGAAGGTTTGTAGCCGGTCTCCGCGGCGAGCCAGTAGAGACCTCCCTTTTTGTAGAGAGCCTGGCGCCACGTTTCTTCCGGGTCCTCGTTGAAGACCAGCTCCTGAACAGCCGGAATCACTAACCAATCGCCCCGCTGCAGCTCTGCCTCCAGTTGGGTCGAGGCCCAGCCGGCATAGCCGGCAAAGAAGCGCAGACTATGACCGTAGTCGTCGGGCAATCGTTCGAAGTTTTTCTGTAGTACAACAATATCCGGTTCGAATAGGATCTTTGGACCTACCTCGATAGCTCCGTCGCTGCGCTCCCCTCCGGGGAAGCCCGAATGGAGGGCGAAGAGGTAGTGTTGATCCACCGGCCCCCCGATGTAGACGAGATGTTCGGAGAAGGGCGTTTGCCGCATCTCCGGCGAGATCTCCCCCAATTGAGTCTCGCTGGGTCGGTTGATTATCAGTCCCATCGCCCCGTTGGAGTCGTGGTTCAGAATCAAGACTACGGTACGGAAAAAATTCGGATCTTTGAGTTCGGTCTCGGAGATCAGCATGTAACCGGCCAAAAACTGGGGAATTTTCTCCGGGACCAAGGGCGGCGGAAGTTGAAAACTCTTGAAGCCTGTCATGTGTACAATATACGAGTAAGTGTGGATTTTTCCAAGTCCCAAAAAAATGACTATTCCGAGTCCTCAGCCAGTTTGACGGCGGTTTCCCCCGCTTCTTCCTCGGGTTCTTCGTCCTCCGGAGAGCCGAGCTCCGCTACGGTGTCGCTCTCACCCTCGCCCTCGGCGCCTTCGGTGCTTCGTATTTTGAAGCTGATCACCTTCTCCGCCAAGGAGTCGATGGACTGGCTGTTCATTTCATTCAGCTCGTTCACATGGCTCATGGAGACGTTGATGTCCTGGATCCCCGCGTCGATCTCTTTGACTCCGTCGTTGATGCTGCCGCCGATATCACGGATATCCTGGATGGAGGAGGTCATCTCCTGGGTGCTTTGAGAGATAATGCCGGTGTTGTCCTGAATCTGCTGGGTGGTCTGGGAGAGGGAGCTCATCGCCTCCATGATCTCGTTGCTGCCGGTGGACAGTTCCCGCATGCTGGTAGAAATCTCGGACATCGCGTCGCTGGAGGAGCGAGTCTCCTGCTCGATTTGCGAGAAGACCTCCTTGCTCTCGTTGGAGACGGAGTAGATGGTTTGAATTCGGTCGCCTATGGTGTGTATGCTCGTCTTGATCCTTTTGGCGTTGTTGTTGGTCGATTCGGCCAGTTTGCGAATCTCCTCCGCCACCACCGCGAAACCGCGACCGGCGTCCCCGGCGTGGGCCGCTTCGATGGCGGCGTTCATGGACAGGAGGTTCGTTTGGCTGGCCACGTTGTTGATGATGTTGATCACCTCCAGGATCTCTTCCATATCCCGGGTACTCTCCTCGATGAGTTTGTTGGTATCGCTGACCTTTTCACCGCCGGTGGTGGTGATCTCAACCAGTTTGTCCGTGGCCTCTTTTCTCCGTTGAGAAATCTTGGTCACATTGTCGATCGCCGCGGCCATCTCCTCCACGGAGGCCGATGATTGGGTGACCGCCGAGGATTGGGAGTCTATCTTCTCGGAGAGTTCCTCAATGCTCTTGAGGATCTCGTGAGTGGCGTTGGTAGCTTCGTCGAGTTCCCGTACCAGTTTGTCGAACTGCGAGGAGATGCTTTTGATATTGGCGCTCATCTGGCCCACCGCGGCGGCGGATTCGTTGCCCGCGCTGGAGAGTTCGTCTTTGATCTTGCTCCCCTTTTCCGACAGGGACTGAATCTCTTGGATGATATCGGAAAAGTTGTCTAAGAAACTGTTGACCGAGGCGGAAACTTTGGCCAGCTCGTCGTTGCCCTTCGCTTCGAGACGGATGGAGAAATCTCCGGTCCCCATGGTCTCCATTCCCTGGTGGAGCTCGGAGAAGTTTTTTGCCAGGCGATTGAGAAAGCCGATGGACAGGAGAATGACCAAGACCAGGGTGGCCAGCACGGCGACGATCACCAGCCGTGTGATGGTGTTGATGCGGTCCACCGCGGACTCGCTGACAATGTCGGTGATTGTTCGCAGGCGTTGCTCTAAATTTTCTCCCAAAAAGAGGCTCAGAGACTCTACTTCCATTTTGGCGAAGAGTATATCCATGTCTTCAAAGCTCTGAGAAGCCTGCATCAAACCGGGGAGAATGTCCTGGTATTTAGAAAAAATGGAGTCCAGATAGTCTTCTATCTTGTTCCATCGTTTTTCGGCTTCATTGAGCATGTTGAACACGAATTTGGTGTGCTCTTCGCCCTCCGGGTGGTCGGAGACGATATCGTTGTACAAGTCCGACTCGAAGACCTCCATCGCTTGAGTTTTGAATATTTTGAAACGGTTGGCGAACCTGTTCGAAGTGGATTCCATATCGTGTTTTATCAGCAGGTCCTTGGACTGGGAGTTGGTCCGGTACATCTGGCTGACCACGTTGTTCATATCGAGCAGCAGGTTCTGAATCTGGGCGCGATAGTTGAGCAGCATGTATGCGGCGACCAGGGTTCCGGCGATGGTGAGTATAAAAATAACGTTGAGAAAAAGCAGTCTGGTTTTGATTTTCATTGATCCACCTTTGCTTCTTGAAGCTTCTGGATTCTATCAAAAAAAACGGTTTTTGACTACTTAAAATAAGTCCAATATAGCGATTCTTGTGAAAGAGCACGAGGTTTAAGACAGAACATCTTTCTTCATGATAAAATAGTCTCCCATGAAAAGGTTTTTATGCAAAAAGCACGGTCGCAATTCCGTGGAGCTGAAGTTTCGCTACCTCATCGACAAATCCAGCAAGCGTCGACGAGACTACTTTCATATTAAATTTTACTTTTTTTTCCCCTACGCCTTCAATATCGGACCGAGTACCTACGATCGGACCGATTTTTTCGCCGACCAGAAGCTCTACCTACGCTTCAACACTCCGGTCTTTCTCACCGACGAGCTGCTCCAGGCCAAAAACTCTCCCCTGCTCAGACTCGAGTCGATGCTTGATCGGTCCTCAGAGGATGGGGGAAAGGGGGCGCCCTTCAACTATAGCGATTTTGTCTATGAATCAAAACTCCTGGGCAGTGTATACAAGTCGCTGCACCGGGAGTTGTACTCCTGGCTCAGAAAACGCCTCCGTCGAGATGAGGAGAAGAGAATACTCGAAGAGGCTCCCGGAATCTTCGAACAGGCCAATGAAATCGCCCGTCGCTGCCACCAACTGACCGCACGCGTCCTCGAATCTGGTGAACTCTTCAGCCCGGAAGTCAGCAATCACCTCCTGATGATCGATGAATATCTCTCTTTGGTTCTGGAACGATATTACCTTTGGGCCTTTCAACTACTGGGGAGCAAAAGACTATATAGGAACTTTATCGCGGAGTTGGAGAGACGAATCAAAATAGAGATGGAGTATCGCGCCGAAAGGGGATACCCCACCGTGACCTACCCGAACATTTCCGAGGCAAGGCTCGAGGAGTATGTGTATAGATCCAAAATTCTCAAACGCTACGTCAGCGAGGTGCTGTTTTTTCGGGTCCGCAAGTTGGATCAGGGGAAGGGAATCGAGCATTTGCTCTATGCGGTTGCCGCGGGGGTGGCGATGGTTTTGGCTACCAGCCTGGCCTTTTTTGGGCAATCGGCTTTCGGCAACCTCTCGATTTCGCTCTTTGTTGTTCTGGTTGTCGGTTATATGCTGAAGGACAGGGTCAAAGAGCTGTTTCGGGACATCTTCAGCAAATTTATCGGCAAGTACTTCTACGATCGTCGAGTCAAGGTCTCCGATCCACGGCGGGGCAGGCGTTTGGCGGTGGTCAAGGACAAGGTCTATTTCTCCGACAGCGAGTCGATCCCCGAAGAGATTCTCCAGGCGAGAAACCGGGGATCTTTCGAACGTTCCCTGGCCAAGACGGCCAACGAAAGTATTCTGGTCTACGAAAAAATGGTCAGGCTCCACAGCGGTACGCTGAAGCACATTCATAATCGGATCAGAGGCTTGGCGGATATCAGTATTATCAGTGTTCGACAGTTTTTGAGGTATCTGAGCGTGCAAAAACGGGAGATTCCCCTGTTTGAAGACGGCAAGATCGTAGAGCTGAAATCGGTGCAGCGGCTATACCATATGAACGTGGTGGTCAGTTACCAGGGAGCGGATATTTCTTTCCGCGATAAAATCAGACTTGTGGTCGACGGCAAGGGGATCCGAAGAATCGAAAAGACCGAAAACTCCCGCTGAACGCCCTTTGTTGCTGAACCGCGGACTTGAGCAATTCTCAATTTGGAAGTCTAATGACTTCCAAATTG
>DSBN01000083.1 GCA_011046055.1 Sediminispirochaeta sp.
ACGAAGGTAGATTTCGTTTCCCGAGCTTCCGGTGATGTTCAGCCCGCCGGTGACGGTCTGGAGCTCTCCGGCCTCGAAAAAGAGGCTCTTGCCCGCCGCGCCGACGGGGATAGAGAGGCCGTTGAACACCGTCGAGCCGTAGATATAACTGTCCTTTGCGCTGTCGCTGAAGCTGACCGTCCCGCTGCCGGCGCCGAAGCCGCCCCGGTTGATCCAGTTCCCGTGCACCTCTACATTGTAGTTGTTGCCGTTCAGAACGGCTCCGGACTGAATCTCCAGATGATTGCCTACCACCACGGAGGCGGAAAGGCCCCAGGTCCCCCCGGAAAAGGTGAGATCGTAATAAGTCGTCCACGCGGTGACGGCGGAACCGGTGCCGGAGTACTCTACCCTTCCGGAGTCTCCGTCAAAAGGGAAGTTTGTCACCGTCTCGCTTCCGTCGAGAATCAAGGTGCCCCGGTTCTCAAAAGAGTTGGCGTAGAGGGTGTAGCCGGCCAGGTTCAGCGAAGCTCCCGCCTCGATGTAGAGTTCGGCCAGGCTGTCGGCGCTGTCGGCGCTGAGCGCCGGCTGGGTACTGACGTTTTTGATCGTCACCGAGTCCCCCGCCCCGGGGACCGCCGCCGGGTCCCAGTTGTTTGCGTTGTGCCAGTTCCCGTCCTGCCAGCCGTACCACTTCTTCGCCGACAGGTCTTCGATGGTGTAGACCTTGTCGTCCTTCACCGGGTAGAGGCCCCCCCGTCGTAGGAGAGCTCCAGTCTCCCCGATGAGACAGAATTGACACTGGTGAATCGCAGTCCCGTCACGGTGACCGCGCGATCCGTATCGAAGTCACTGGTGATCACGTCGACCACCGCCACCTTGTCACCGGACTCGTAGCTCACCCCGCTTTGCACCGCCCCTTGGTTGCCTCCGGAGACGGAGGTGTTCACCACAGCAGCGGTGTCGAAAACCGCGTCGAGACTGTCGGGAATGCGGATGCGGATATCGTTGACCACGGTTATGTTGCCCGTCTGCCTCTCGGTGACCGTCACATCGGGCAGGTCCTGCGCGCTCCCGGATTGGAACAGCAAAAAATCCGCCGAGGAGATGGTCGGGGCAAGTCGGTCGGCGAAGAGGATATCCACAGTCTCGTTGTCTCTTGCCAGCTCCGATGAGCCCATGTCTCCGTTGGTGACCGGAGTAACGGTGACGCTCCCGTCGGTGGTGTTCGTCCGGGAGAGAGTGATCCAGCCCAAGCCGCTCACATCAGTCTGCAACAGGGTGCTGGTCGCGTTCACCACCGTCGGGTTGTCCAGATCGTCGTTGTTGTTCTGCTCCCGGATGAGCACGTTGCTGTAAGAGGACATATCCACGTATATGTATCTCTGGTAGGGGAGCGGGTTGCCCTGCTCATCGACCACTTGAAAACTCACCCTCTCCCTATCCACCCCGTCGTCCACGGCCACTCCGTCCTCAGCGGAGACGCTGATGTGGTCGGCGGGCTATAGGGGCCGGCGTAGATCCGGTACATCACCGTGGTGGACTCGTCCGGCTCGACCCCGTCGGCGACTGCAGCGCTGTTCTCCCAGGCCCAGACCTCGGAGGTGTTGGGATAGCCCACGCTGCCCGGCTCGGATACCCAGAAGCGCCAGGTAGTGTTGTCCTGGTCCGTGTCGATTTGCACCGAGCCGTTGTCCGTGTCGTTGCTGGCCAAATCGATGGTCACCGGAGTCTCCACGCCATCGGGATCGAAGATCGAGGCGACGGGCACCCCACCGAAGGGATCGAAGTCCCAGGCCCCCACGATCAACCACTTGCCCACGGCTCCTTCTGGGACGAAGGGGTAGAAATTCCAGATGTCATCAATATCCGGTCGCAGGACAAAGCACCAGGAGTAGGCGAAGGCCGCCCCGCCGTTGATTCCCGTCGGAGTTCCGCTGTTGCTCAGGGAGGCGTCGAAGCGGTAGCTGTTTTTGAAATCCGAGCCGGTGGAAGCGTCAGCTATGATCTTGAAGTAGTACTTGTTCCCGATCTTTTCACCCTGGCTCGGGTAGACCGGGTCGAAGTAGACCCAGCCGGTGGTCGTGGCGTTGCCGTTGGCGGTGGAATAGACTTTTTGTTCCAGCACGCTGCCGGTTCCCGCCGAGTAGACCTCGCTCTTGGTACTGTAGCGGTACTTCCTCGAGACCGGATTGCTGAACGTCCCACTCCCACCCACCAGGGAGAAGCTCATCGACTCGCCGGCGGTCATATCGGTCTGGTCCTGGGGATTGGCGTCGTTGACCCCCGGATCTTGGACGGCGAAGTAGATCGGCGAGGTGAGAGTGTCGGGAATTTCGAAGAAAAAGACGTTCAGCCCGTCAACGTCGCCGTTGCCAGTGGTCCCGGCGCTGGAGAGCCAGTTCTCCGAGCCACTGGGCACCCTGGTCTGAGCGGGGAGACCGGCAAGTACGGCGAGTGCGACAAAAAGGAAGAAGAACAGGCGCTTCACCACTGTACCCCCACGTTTTTACATTCCATTTTGGTTCAATCTCCGACTCAGGATGAGTACCAGACAAAACTGACGGTGAACTTTTGATCGTTGCTCTCGCCCCCGTGTTCATCTCGGCTCCAGAAGTCGATGGTGATGTTGTCCTGTCCATCATTGTTGAAGGAGAGCACCCCCGTCGCCTCGTCCAGGCTCATTAGTCCGGCAGCAGGACGGAGACGAAGATCACCGCGTCTCCGTCCGGGTCGTCCAGGCCGTCCACCTGTTCGATGAAGAGGTAGTACTTCTGGGTGAGATCTCAGTACTGATACTCCGGATTCGGTTCCTCGGCGACGAAGGGGGTCACGGTAGAACCGACGACCCGGTAGGGGGGCGAGTTCACCTCCGTCTCCGTCTCGTCGCCCTCTTCCCTGGTATCAGAGTCGGAATCGAGGTCCGGGTCCAATTGGCAGGCGTACATCGCTAAGCTCAAAGTCACCACTAGCGGCAGTGGGAGTACAAAAGGCGAGAGTTTTCTTTTTCTCATGTTTTTTTTGATCGGGTAGTTAGGAGAAGCTCAAGTTTGGTAACCCCGGTCTTCCTCCTTAAATAATAAAGTTTCCACCGCTATACGGCGGTTTTTTGAAACAAAAACGCAGAATTTTTTGCTGAGTGTCGGCAGGTAATAGCCCCCTGGCTGACACTCTTTTTACTTTAGCTGTACTTTCTTTCCTCACTATAGCACATGTTTTTACAAAAACCAAAAAATAATCGAAATCCGGGTTCCCGTGGGTGAATACGGGGCCGTGGTAATCAACCTTCCGCCGTTCAGGCCGATCGTGTTTGCCGTTGCCTGCGATATGCTCCAGCTTGAACCAACGGTGACGTATGAGCATGTCTTCGGAGAGGATTCCTGGACGCAGGCGGTTGTCGGAGCAGGGCTTCCGTGCTGTTAAGCCTCCTCTTTTTTCACCATTCGCTCTATCTTCCGCATCACCCCTTCCATATCCGACAGATCCAGAGGTACCATCAGCTTGGTCTCCTTGCGGGCTAGATACTGCAGTTCGGAGATGTAACCCTCGGCGACCCGCAGCGCCAGGGCATCCTCGCCCCCGGAGTGTTCCACGGCGGCGGCGACCTTTCGCAGTCCCTCGGCGGTGGAATGAGCTAAAGAGGTGATCTCGGAGGCCCGGCCCTGGGCTTCGTTGATGGACTTCTCCTTTTCACCCTCCGAACGGTTGATAGCCTCTTCCATCACGGCCTGGGAATAGTTGATCTTGGATTCCATCTCACCAAGGCTGCGGGCGATGGCGGCCCTTTTTTCTCGTTCCGCCTTCATCTGCACCTCCATCGCCTCTAAAATACCCCGTGGTACGTTGATGTTCTGTATTTCGTAGCGCGAGACCTTCACCCCCCAGGCATCGGACGCTTCGTCTACGGCTTTTACCACCTGCGCGTTGATTGCGTCTCGTTCCTCGAAGGTACGGTCAAGCTCCAGGCGACCGATCACCGAACGCATGGTGGTCTGAGCCAGCTGGATCGTGGCGTATTCGTAGTTGGTGATACCGTAACTGGCGCGGCGGGGGTCCATCACCTTCATGTAGAGTACGCCGTCCACCTGGACTTTCACATTGTCCTGGGTGAAGCACTCCTGGGCCGGCACGTCGATGGCCTGCTCCTTCATGCTGTGTTTGTAGCGCACCTTTTCGATGAAGGGAATCAGCACGTGAAAACCCGCCTCCAAAGTACGCGCGTATTTGCCCAGTCGCTCAACCACCAGGGCGGACTTGGCCGGGACGATACGGATACTTCTTATCAGGGTGAAGAGGATAAAGAGAAAAAAGAGTCCCAATAGGATCATCAATGGTAAAAAAGGATTCATACCCGACCTCCTTGTGCTTTGCCGCCCAGAGTGGGGGTGACCGTGTCGATCAGGGCTTTCAGCCGCGCAAAATCGTCCGGCAGCACCGAAGTCTCGGCGGTTTTGATGATAGAGCCGAACTGATCGAGGTACTGCTCGGCCAGGCGAAGAGCCATGGCCGACTTGCCCTTCGGCAGTCTGAGCGCTTCCGCCACCATCGTCAGCCCTTCGGCGGTAGCCTCGCTGGTGATCTCGATGGCTTGGGCTCGGCCTTCGGCCTCGTTGATCCTTTTTTGTCTCTCTCCCTTACTCAGGTTGATCGAGGATTGGCGGTCCCCCTTGGAAATGTTGATTCGAGCCGCTTTCTCCCCTTCGCTGGCGAGAATACCGGCGCGCTTCTCGCGCTCGGCCCGCATCTGCTGCTCCATCGCCTTTTCAATGGTCTCGGTGGGGCTGATATCCTTGATCTCGTAACGGGTCACCTTGAT
>DSBN01000200.1 GCA_011046055.1 Sediminispirochaeta sp.
AAAAATTGAGATCCAGAGCTTTCTCGACTCCTTTTTAATAAAAAAAGAGGGTGAGCTCGCTCAAGTGCATCGAACGGGGGCGGAGGCAGCGCAACGTCTGCGGGAGTTCTCCGGTAAGGGCAAAATGATCCGCGGGGCTCTGAGTATCCTCGCCTATCGGCTCTTTCGAGGGGACGATCCGGCGGACACCCCCCCGGAACTCCTATCCCTGGCCTCGGCGATGGAGCTGATCCAGTCGGGATTCCTGGTTCACGATGATGTGATGGACCGGGACGAATGGCGTCGGGGCGGCATGTCTATCTACAGCCAGTACGCCGATCTTGCCGCCCGCCAGGGCTTGCACGACAGCTACCATATCGGAGAGTCGCTTGGGATTTGCGCCGGAGATGTGGCCTTTTTTCTGGCCTTCGAACTCCTGGGGGGGGTAGGCGCGAACTCCGTGAGCCCCTTGTCTTCTACCGCCGCCTCGAGAGCCGCCGAGCTTGGTGCCCTCTGCGCTCGAGAGCTCTCCTTCGTCGGAGTAGCTCAGATGATGGACGTGTATTGGGGGCGAGGATACGAACGGATTCCCCTGGAAGAGGTGCTATCCCTCTACCGGTTCAAGACCGGACGCTACAGTTTTTCTCTGCCCCTGCGGGCTGGCGCCCTGCTGGCCGACGCGGAGGAGGAGCAGGCGGATATCCTGGATCGGATGGGCGAGCTGCTGGGAGTCCTTTTTCAACTCAAGGACGATGAGCTGGGAATATTCGGCGACGCACGGCAGCTGGGCAAACCCGTCGGTTCGGATCTGAAGGAGGGAAAAAAGACTCCCTTCCTGGTCTTGCTGCTGGAAAAGGTCACCACCGATGAGGCTGAGAGGATCCGTGGAGTATTGGGAGCCTCTTCTATCGACGAGGAAGAGCTGGGGTTCGTTCGTGGTCTGATCGAAGACTACGGGGTTCGTCGAGAGATGAACGAGCTCTGCCTGAGGTACGCCGAGCAAGCCCGGGGTATCTTAGGCCAGCTCGAGGGGACGGATCGTTCGTACCGGATGATTCTCGAGAGCCTCCTAGAGTACAGCCTCAAACGCAGTAGTTAGGGGCTTGATCTGTAAAGCCTGCCCGATCCAGAGCTACGAGTCGACCTCGGGAAAGGGGTTGATTTTGTCGTAATGGCGTCCCTCGGTGATGTAGCGCCCCTCGGGTGAGTAGACGCGTACCTCGAAGTGGAGGTGGGGGCCGGTAGACTTTCCTGAATCTCCAATCGGGCTGAGCACCTGATTGGCCTCCACATCCTCCCCCGGCAGAAAGGGCGACTGCTTGTCCATGTGGGAGTAGTAGGTGCTCCAGGATTCGGCTCTCGGATATTTTTCCTTGACCTCGTCGATCATCGGGTGCTCGATCTCCACGAACCAGCCGTAGCGGTTGTCGTAGGCGTTTTCTATCACCCGTCCCTGGTACGCCGCGACTACCTGCCCCGGCGGTTTGCCCTCCCGGATGATCTCGCCGGCGTGGTTTACGTAAGATATGTTGCTCACGTTGATGATATCCACGGCGAAATGGGGGGTCACCCCTCCGGTACCGACCGGATCCTTGCGCTGATCCATGTATCCGTCGGTGATTCGAAAACCACGTCCGTCGTTTTTTTCATCCTCGATCTTGACCGGGTAGTACATCGACGGGAAAACAGGAGTCGACTGGGACAGAGGGACCACCGTTTGACGGTCGGTGGCCAGAAATATCCGGGCCTGGTACTCTTCGGTGGGCAAGCGGGTCATTTCATAGAATATCTCACTGTAGGAGTTGGCCTGACGAATGTTCTCGGCGATCAGCCGGTATGCTCTCTTTCGCGCCGGCAGGTAATGTGCCAGCTCCTCCGCCATACGGGTGACCGAAATATATGCGTTCTGGCGGTCGAAGTTGAAGTTCTTTCTGTTTTCCTGCAGGTTGTTGATCAGCTCTACTATCTCTTTCTCGGTGCTGCTGATGAAGTCTTGTACCTGATGGTCCATCTGCGAGGTATAAGCTCTAATGGATCGGCTCATCTGCTCTTCCAGGCTCTGGATTCTCAGCACGTGGATACCCAGCAGCAGGAGGATTCCCAAAGCTATCGCCGCTACGGTGTAGGGTACCGAATGACGGGCGAAGGAGTGGCTGAAACGGGAAATGATTCCGGTACGCTGCAGCTCGGCGTCGGAGGGGATATCGATGGAGAGCTCCTGCGGGGCTTTTGCCGCGGTCTCGGTGAAATAGCTGCCCCCCCGGCTTTGGAGCTCCAGAATCAGCTCCAAGCGTCGTACCAGATCCTCCATCTGCGGTCGGATCTTTCCGTACGGCACCGCCCGGCTGAAGTGTTCCAGGGCGGCGATGAACCAGCTCTCTTCAAGTCGAAAAGTCCAGGAGCGGTAGACGATCTGGCCCCTCACGTCGGAGGAAAATATCTCTTGGACGAATATTTCCTTCGGGTGAACCCGCATCACCGACACAAAATAGCTGGCCGGGGTGATACCGTTGATGCTGCAGCGGTAAGGAACACTGGTGTAGGCGCGCTGCTCACCCAGCCATTGGGTGACGATCTTGATTACTTGTTGTGTGTTTTCTACAAGGTCTATCGACATAGCTGAAATCCTGTGTATAGAAATTTAAAACGTCCGGGCTACGAGTGCAAGATGTAATCTTTGTCTAATCGGGAGATCAGCTCGTGGAGAAGCAGCGGTTTGCTGTAGTAAAAACCCTGGATGTAGTCACATCCGACGTTCCTAAGATACTCGACTTGGTCCTTTGTTTCAACACCTTCAGCCACGACCCGCATGCCCACGGCGTGGGACATGGAGATAATAGCCTGCACGATCGCGCCGGTCGCTTTGTCCGCGGGTAGATCGTCGATGAAGGACTTGTCAATTTTGAGGATTTCCGCCTGAAAACGCTTGATGTAGGACAGGGAGCTGTAACCGGTGCCGAAATCGTCGATGGCTACGCCGATCCCCTGCTTGGACAACTCGTTCATCATATGCAGCGCCGAGTTCACATCGCTGACCGCCACGTTTTCCGTGATTTCTATGTGGAATTTACCGCGGGAGAGATTGCTCGACTGGCTTATTTCCAATATCTGCCCTGGCAGCGTGGCGTCCTGGAACTGTTTGCCCGAAATATTCACCGCCACCGAGAGTTCGGGGTAGCCCCGTTGGTGAAACTCGGCGATTTCACGGCAGCTCATCTCGATGATCTGTCGGCCCAGGGGAAAAATCAGTCCCGTCTCTTCGGCGACCGGGATGAAATCGGCGGGTGATATCACCTCCTCGCCCTGCTGCCACCGCACCAGAGCCTCCACGCCGATGACCCGGTCGGTTTTGGCGTCCACCTGCGGCTGATAGTACATCTTGAACTGGTCGGTCTGGAGGGCTCGCCGCATCTCCGACTCCAGTCGTACCCTCAAGTAGGCGCTCTCCTGGAGGCTGGGGTTGAACAGGGCGTACTTGTCTCTTTCGGAACGTTTGGCCTTGTACATGGCCAGGTCCGCGTTCTGCAGCAGGCTGTGGGGGTTGTCGCCGTCGTCGGGAAAAAAGGTGACTCCGATACTGGCCTCGGGGATCATCTCGTGCCCTTCCAGCAGAATCGGCTGGGAGATCGCCTCCTCGACCCGTTCTAAAATATCGATGACGTCGTTTTGGCTGTTGATGTAGAGGTTGATCATGGCGAACTCGTCGCCCCCGAGACGGGAGATGGTGTCCTCCTCGCGGCAGGATGCCTTCAGCCGCTCGGCGATGATCTGCAGGAACTTGTCCCCCAGGTGGTGGCCCAGGCTGTCGTTTATCTTCTTGAAATTGTCCAAATCCATCAGCAGCACCGCCACCTTGCTGCCGTTTCTTTTGGAGGAGGCGATGGCCTGCTGGAGCCGGTCGATGAAGAGCTGGCGGTTGGGCAGAAGGGTCAGAAAGTCATGGTAGGCCTGGTGCTGCAGCTTCTCCTGGCTGCTTTTGATCTCGCTCATATCGTGGAAGACGGCCACGTATTTCTCGATATGCAAGGCCGAGTTTCTGATCGCGGTGATCGACTGCCAGACCGGAATCGCGTGACCGTCTCTCTTCCGATTCCAGAGCTCCCCTTGCCAGTAGCCCTTTTCTCTTATTTCCGCCCACATATGGCGGTAGAAATCGTCGTCTTGGCGGTTGGATTTGAAGATTCGCGGGGTCTTGCCGATGGCCTCCATCGGCGAGTATCCGGTGATCCGGGTGAATGCGGGGTTCACCCGTTCGATGATCCCCTCCGAGTCGGTGACGAAGATCCCCTCGATGGTGTTCTCGATGACGCTCTCGGTCAGGTAGAGGAGGGACTCGTACTGCTTCTGCGGGGTGATCTCCTGGAAAAAAAGGAAGCTTGCCGCAGGCTCGTCGATCTGAGAGGAAAATACCTGGTAGTGACGGTCTTTGAGCTGAAGTCCGATCACCTGGCTCTTTTTGATGCTGGGGATCAGGCGGGAGAGGGCTTCTTTGGTCAGTTTGCCGCAGTCTTGGTCGCATAGGCCGTGCTGATAAAGCAGCGCTTTGGCTGGGGCGTTGGCGTAATGGATCCGGCCCTCTTGGCAGGCCAGGAGCACCGGGTTGGGGTTCTCCTCGGGAAAGCGGGCTAGAATCGCGCTGTCTATCAGCTCTTGTTCGTTGTGTTTCATCATCATTCCCTATAGACTATACAGTATCGCAGTTTTTTTAAATTATGTCTAATAT
>DSBN01000039.1 GCA_011046055.1 Sediminispirochaeta sp.
AGAGAGAAAAATTGATCTGTAGTAAAAGAGTTTTTTTATAGTGGTAGTTTATTTTATTGCCATTTTATTGACATTGTGGACGATCCGTATAGAGTTAGTGTTAGAGCTTACCATGAATGGAAAAATCCTTCTAGTCGAAGACGAGGCCTTGATCGTCATGAGCGAGGTCCGTACTCTGGAGCGCCACGGGTTCGAAGTACGTGTGGTCCGCCACGGCGAGCAGGCGGTAGAGATAGTCGGCTCCGAGGAAGGCGTAGATCTAAACCTGGTTTTGATGGACATCGACCTGGGGCCTGGAATGGACGGCACCGAAGCGGCGGTGCAGATTTTAAAAAAGAGAGACCTTCCGATAGTATTCCTCTCCTCCCACACCGAACCCGAGGTTGTGGAGAAGACCGAGGGCATCACCTCCTACGGCTACATTGTTAAAAACTCCGGTGACACGGTCCTGATAGCGTCGATAAAAATGGCCTTTCGCCTCTTCGAGGCTAAAAAGAGAAACAAGGAGGACCAGTAGGCGCTTCTCCACTCGCGGGATCTCCTGTCTTACATTGTTGAACACAGTCAATGCGGGGTAGCGGTACACGACCGGGATCTGAACTATATCTACGTGAGTCGACAGTGCTTGGATCAATACAATGTGGAGATGCGGGACGTGATTGGGAGGCATCATTATGAAGTTTTTCCCGATTTGCCGCGAAAGTGGCGCGATGTTCATCAGCGGGCGCTGCAAGGTGAGGTCGTCAAAGGAGAGAGTGACCCCTTTGAGCGGGAAGACGGTACCGTGGACTGGACCCGTTGGGAGTGCCGTCCCTGGCACGAGTCGAACGGTTCGATCGGTGGTGGGAATCGGCTACGACGTGACCCAGGAGGTCAAATCCAGCTCGGAGAAGGACCTGCTGATGCGCGAGCTGAACCACCGGATCAAAAACAACCTCAATATCATCGCCTCGCTGATCAGTCTCAAAGACTCGGAGATCGAAGAGGACCTGTCGGATATTGTCTCCCGAATTCATGCGATCCGTATAATCCACGAAAAGCTGCAGCGCTCGGAGAGCATGTCCGACGTGGGAGTCCGCGAATACTTTCTGGATCTGCTGGAAACGATTTTCTCTAATTTCTCCCGGCGGAAGGTAGAGGTGCAGGAGCAGATCGAGGACATGCTTATACCGACCCGGATTGCAATCCCCCTGGGGCTTCTGGTAAACGAGGTAGCCACCAACGCGATCAAACACGGGTTTTGCGACGACCGGCCGGCGCGCTTCACCGTCTCTTTTGCGAAAAATCACGACAACGGACGTTTGCTGCTGGTACTGTCCAACAACGGACGGGTTTTTCCAGAGAATATCCGGTTCGACAACCCCGATACTCTGGGCCTGCAGCTGATCGATACTTTGATCAAACAGCTGGAGGGAAGCTGTCAGCTGCAGCGCAGCCCCACACCGCGATTTGAGATCGAGATCCCCGCCGTCTGATAGGCTCAGGTTTGGAAAAGCCGTCTCCCGATCCGTTCGACCATGTCTTGCAAGATATCGATGAAGCCCAGTATTACGTCTCTCAGATGGATCCCAAGCGGGGTGAGCAAGCGTCGGTCTTTCAATCGGAGGTATGTAGAGATGCTTTTTCCCATGATGCCACTACCCGTTTAACCGTGAATCGCGAGAGCAAGCCGGTAATTATATAACTCAACCCGACGGCGACAAAGATCCCCACCGGGCCGAATAGGAGAGACCCCAGCAAAGCCAGGGGTACGGAGAGGCCGAACATCTCGATGAGACTCAAACCGGCGGCTTGTAAGGGGCGTTTCATCACGTTGAGTCCGGCAGTGACTACCAGGTAGAAGCCCTGGGCGGTGTAGGCCAGAGGGACGATCCGTAGATACAAGGAGGTGACCGCGACGACCTCCGGATCGGCGTTGAAAATGGAGGCTATTGCTTCGGCGAAAAATATATAGACGAGGAAGAGAAATCCGCCAACGTAGAAGGAGAAACAGGCGCTGGTTTTGAAGCCCGCTTCGACACGGTCGATTTTTTTCGCCCCCAAGTTTTGCCCGATGAAGGGGCCGATCACGGAGGAGAGGGCGTTGAGGGCGGCTAGGGAAAAGAATTCGACCCTGGTGGCCACTCCATAGCCAGCTACCGCTGCCGCACCATAGGAGGCGATAATCCGGGTAATAACGCCGTTGCCCAGCGGGATGATCATTTTTGTCGCGGCGTTAGGTACCCCCACGTAGAGGATCTCCCTCCAGGATCGCCATAGCTCTGCAGGACTGGGCAGTTCGTAAGAGAGAATTTTCTCCCGGAACACAAGCACGTACATGGAGATCAGAAAGGTGGAACCCCGCCCGATCAGAGTTGCCATGGCGGCGCCTCGTATGCCCAGGGAGGGAAAGGGGCCAAGCCCGAAGATCAGCAGGGGGTCCAGGCTGAAGTTGATTGTCGCTCCGATGATCATCACCAGGCCTGGAATCTTTGAATCACCGGTGGCGCGGATCAGGTTGTTGCCGACCATCGGCACGACGACGAAAATCATCCCGATATACCAGATGCCCATGTATTCACTGATATAGTCGAGGATGATCCCCTCGGCTCCTAGCAGGTTGAACAACCGGCGAATGGTCAGCAGTCCGGTGATTGCACCGACGCCGACTATGAGAAGACCGAGGATCAGACTGTGGGAGCTCAGCGTACGCACACGATGGAAGTCTCGGCTGCCGATGGCCCGAGAAACCGCTGCCGAGGCGCCCATACCCACCCCTTGCGCCAGACTGTTGACCGTGAGGACCACCGGGAAGGTGAAGGCCAAAGCCGCCAGCTGTTCCTTGCCCAACTGGCCGACGAAGAAAGCGTCCGCAAGATTGTAAAGCACCATGCTGAGGATGCCGAAGATCATCGGCAGGGCGAGGCGGAAAAGGGTCGGGGCAACGGGAGCTTCAAGGATTTTGGTACGGTTTAACTCTGTTTTTTCCATAGTGTTCCGTCAGAGGGCGGCGATTGTCGTACATATGGTTGCCTAAGCAACTATTTGTACGCTATCTTGTTTTCCTCTTTCCGTCAAGCGCCGGATTAGACTATTCTTGTACGGATGACACAGACGGTGTAGAGTAAGCCCATGCGGCTGAGAATTTATGAGCCCTCCCCGAGGTCAAGGGAGTACTGTAAAATAATGACTACCGAGGAGAGGATAGAACCTTGAATCAAGAACCCGAATATTGGCAGACGGCTTGTGAGCTGCTCGTCCGGGCGGATTCGGTGTTGGGTCGACTCATTACGACCCATCGCCAGGACGTCCTTAGGGGGAGCGGAGACGCCCTGCAGACGCTGGTCAACGCGATAGTGGGACAGCAGATTTCGGTGTCTGCCGCCGAGAGTATCTGGGGTCGGTTGCGGACATTGATTCCGAATCTGGAACCAGAAGCTCTGTTGACGGTCGAGGAGGAGGACTTACGCAAGGCGGGATTGTCCCGCAGAAAGATAGAGTACATTCGAGGTGTAGCCCGAGCTTTTCTGAAAGAAGAACTGGGTGAAGAGCGTTTTGCCTCGCTTTCCGACGGGGAGATCAAAAAGAGACTATGCCGTCTTCGGGGGATCGGACCGTGGACGGCGGATATGTTTTTGATTTTTTACCTGAATCGACCGGATGTTCTCCCGATTGAAGATCTCGGTCTGGTCAATGCCGCAGCCCGACTCTACGGATGGGATGGAGAGGCGACACCCGATGAGAGAAAACGAGCCTTGAGGAAACACGCCGAGAGGTGGCGTCCCTGGCGAAGCGTAGCCACCTGGTATATTTGGCGGGATCTCGACGCAGAGCCGGTGATCTATTAGGTCTCTATGTGGTATCGTCAACTAAACCTGCGCGCTACCACGGATATATCCAACAGACCTTCTTGAATCCTCCGTCGAAGAATGTATCCGCCGATATCCACCGTGTTTTGACCTGTTTTGTCCAATATTACACTGTCGGCGGTGGCGATAAGACCTTCCCTCACCTTGATGAGTTCACGATCGATTTTTTCCCGGTAGATAAACTCCGAGTTCTCCACGGTTATTTCTCGTTGCAAGAGATGGGAATCAACTATCCATGGGGGAAGCTTGCTAGTCGGCTTGGAGTCTATAAACCACCGTATCCCGTTGAAGCCCATACCGGGCAAGCTCTCACGAAGAAGTCCAAGAGCTCCGTGAAAGATGTGAGCGTTATCGAAACTCGTGAAGTTCTCCCCGTCGTCCCGGGCGAAGCCGTCGGTGGAGATGTACACGTGGCGACCGTACAGGTAGTTCATCAGCAGCAAAAGGAGGTTCAAAAAGTCTATCGATACCGGCAGAGAGTTATCAAGGGGGAGGTCGATGCGCTTTCGACCCCGGGCTGTGTTCGTCTTGGTAGAAAAGACGCCCCGGAAGAGGACGCTGCGCTGATACTTGTCTAATTGGTAACGGTCGGCCACCAGATCTCTGCTTCTCTTCTCCGGGTAGCCTCGGTTCAGCAGCAGGAGGTAGTCGCGAACCGCCGCTTCGAATTGTGGGCTTTGGAGGGAATCACGCACGGGCGTTCATGCTTCGTGATCGTCGCGGTTCACTATTTTTTCACTCAGTAGTCCCATCAGCACGGCGGCAGCCGCCGTGAGGCCGAAACGCAGCAGGGTGAACTTAAGGCCCATAAACTGGAGTTCCACCATCTCCTGGGGAAGTTTTATAC
>DSBN01000341.1 GCA_011046055.1 Sediminispirochaeta sp.
CAGGAGGGTAGTCTTGCCGGAACCTGAAGGGCCCGCGATGGAGATGAACTCACCTTTCTGGATGTCGAGGTCGACTCCCCGAAGGGCGTGGACTCGCAGCTCTCCTGACCGATAGGTACGATGAACCCCTTCTACTCTGATCATCTATCTATGCCTCCAACTCAAGATTCAGCGATTTGTACTATTGTACTAAAGTCATAGTACAATATAAAAGTAGTACGAGTCGGCCCGAGTGTCAAGATACACAAGAGAAAAATTGAAAAAAAATAGATTAGCCTCTAAGATGCAAATATGACGGAGGAATACCACATCCATATAGACGACCTAGCCTTCGGCGGCGACGGAGTCGGCAGCATCTCCGCCCCCGGCGAAGAGCTCGACGGCATCCGCTGCTTTGTGCCTTTCTCCGCCCCTGGAGATATGTTGAAGGTGAGGCTCGGTGCCCGCAAAAAACGACTTGTGCGGGGCGAGATATTAGAGATCGTCGAAGCTTCTCCACTCCGCCGCCCGCCGGTCTGCCCCTATTTCGGTCGTTGCGGTGCCTGCAGCTGGCAGCATATCGACTACCGAGCCCAACTGGAGGCCAAGAGAAACATCCTGACATGGAATCTCCGCCGTTTGGCCGGCCTCGCCCTGGAGCCCTCCAGGCTGATCGCTTCGCCGAAGGAGTTCGGATATCGCAGCCGTCTGCGGATGAGGGTCAGCGCGAACGGACGTCTGGCCTTTCACCAAGCTAACTCTTCCTCCCTGGTCGAGATTGACCGCTGCCCACTGGCGGTGGAGGGGCTGAACGGGTTTCTCGAACAGGCGAATCGGGGAGATCCGGAACTGCCGAAGGGCGGGACGGTCTTGATCCAGGATCGCCGGGGAACGGTCAAATGGGAGGTCGAAGCGCGACGAGGAGTGAGAGGAAGTCAAGCTTCGATCGCCTTTTATCAGGCCAACGACGGGGTCAACGAGCTTCTGCGGCGGGAGTTGAAGGAGCTCTGTCTGAGTTCCGTTGACAGCCCCGAGGACTTGAGACTGCTGGATCTGTACTGCGGCAACGGAAACTTGTCCCTTCCCTTGGCCGAAGCGGGAGCGGAGGTGGTGGGAGTGGACAGCGGCAGAAAGGCGGTCAAAATCGCCAAAAACAGGGCTCGGAGATACACGAATGCCGGCTATTACCGTCTGGACGCCCGTGAGGCGATCCGCGGGATGAGATCGGGGGAGTTTCAGCCCTTTGGCGGACGGAGTCCCGAGGTCGTTCTTCTGGACCCGCCCCGCGGCGGTCTCGGTACGGAGGAGATGACCGAGATCTACCAGACGGCCTTGCGGCGGATCGTCTACGTCTCCTGCGACTCGGCGACCCTGGCACGGGACCTGCGTCAGGCGGCGGAGCACGGCTGGCGGGTCGAAGAGGCGCTGCTCTTCGATATGTTTCCCCAGACCAGCCATTTTGAATCCGTGGTGCTGCTGCGCAAGACGAATTGACCGACGGGTATGTAAAATTAATTTGCAATTCCGAATCAGTGGGGATATAGTTAACTTATTGGTATAACCGTGCAATTCAGAATGAGGAAAAAAGCTGGATCAGTGTAGCATTTTTTGGATAGATGGGCTATCAATCAGAGTGCGGTGAGTGTTCTATTATCTTCGAGTACTCTCTTCAATTCCGTTGCCTCCGGCAATGGCTCGATAGCCCGTGGTAATAATCCGTTCGCCCATCCTATGAAAAGGCCGTAGTTGCTAACCGGAATTCCTCTCCGCTCGATTGTAGATAACCGAGCCAGCATTGCTTTCCGTGTAGTCATGCACCCGGCGCAGTGGATGACCATACTGTAAGACGACAGCTCTTCTTCCGGGGGGAGGCTCCGCGCAAAATCGAATTCTACCCGAGGATTTACACGCTGCCGGAAGAGCAGGGGAATTTTGACTGTACCGATGTCATCGGATTGTCGGTGGTGGGAGCACGACTCCATCACCAACACTCTCCCCCCGTCAGGTATGCTCTCCATCTGCCGGATTCCGTGCATGAAAAGATGGATTTCTCCCTTTTTCCGGGCGAATAGTATGGAAAATGAAGTCAGAGGCTGATCCCGGGGAATATTGGCAGCGACCGCATGGAAGGCTTGACTGTCGGTAATCACCAGTTTTGGCTTCTCCCCGAGACGCGAATAGAAGGAGTGGAGTTCTTTCTCCTTGAGCACCATTGTCGCACAGTCGCGGTCCAGGGCGTCGCGAATCGTTTCTACCTGTGGGAGTATGAGCCTGCCCTTTGGTGCCGCCGAATCGATGGGAGTCACCAGTACAAGGAGATCGCCCGCTTCTACCAGTCCCTCCAGAGGACTCCGCTCAATCACGATCTCTTTCCTTGCTCTCTTTATCGCTTTGAGTAGTCTCTCCGTTCCAGCTCCGCTTTGGTTGTTTATATCTACCGCTGTGTATGAGCCACACCACGCTTGTTTATCACTGTTGATCCGTCTGTCGGCGAAGGTGCGCACGAAAATCAGTGGCGCGTTTTTTTTCTTCAGCTTCTCGAGTAGTTGTTGCTCAATACTCGATGGAGGGAGATGTCTGGGGGTGATGAAGAGAAGCAGGTCCGCAGCGGAGACCCGCTGATCACTATGGCGTATTCTCTCCTCTCCAAGTGCTCCCTCGTCGTCGAGCCCGGCGGTATCAGTTATTGCCACTGGACCAAGGGGGGGGATTTCCATGCTTCGAGTAACAGGATCGGTGGTAGTGCCGGGAGTCTCGGAAACTATGGAAGCCTCACGTCCTAACAGCCGGTTCATGAGCGAAGATTTTCCTGCATTTCGTATTCCTACCAGGACTATACGGGTGCGTTCGGCAGGGGTGGTAGTCGTCATTTTTATTCTCCTAGGTAAATAGTGGTGTCGCAAAGCCTTTGCTTTTTCACAGTGCAGCCCCAATGCTAAAGTCGAGTCTCCTGCCTACGGTTTTTACGCGAAGGCTCAGACAGCCTATGCATTTGACGCCGCTTTCATCCAGGCAGATTTTCCCGGGGTAAAGCTGATAGTCGGCCTTATAGATGGTCGGTGTCAGGTTGGGCATCAGCACGTTGGCTCCTGCCGATAGGGCCTTCTCTCTGCCCGCCGGATCGAGGGATCCGGCGGCGGTTGTCGCCGGCATATGACATCGGGGAAGCAAGAGACGAACCAATGAGACAGCGCGAAGAGTCAGCGAGAGCGGTTGTTGCGGCGAACCAGCCAACGGGGTCTGCGGGTGGGGGAGAAACGGACCGATACCGACCATGTCGGCCTTCAGCTCACGAGCGAGCAGGGCGTTGCGGACTCGTGTCCACTCGCTCTCTCCCGGCAATCCCACCATGTAACCAGTACCGGTTTCGTATTCGAGATCTTTGAGGTCCTTCAACGCCTCAATGCGTCTGGCAAGGCTGATTCCGTCGCGCAGGTAGCTGTGCAATTCCGGATTTGAGGTTTCAAAGCGAAGCAGATAGCGGTCGGCTCCCGCACGACGCAGCAAGGCGTAGCATCGGCGGCTCTTGATGCCCAGGCTCAGCGTCACCGCCGCTTCTCCGCAGGTATAGTCTTTGATCCACTCCACGACTCGAGCGATATCAGTGGTCGACCATAAGGGATCTTCACCACCCTGCAGAACGAAGGTTCTCAACCCCCTCTGAAAACCGACACGCACCGATTCTCTGATTTCCGCTTCGCTCAGACTGTAGCGCTGTACATGGTGGTTACCACGTCGTATTCCGCAGTAGAGGCAGTTGCGAGTGCATCTGTTGGAAAATTCGATGAGTCCCCGCAGCAAAACGCCCTCTCCGTGTACTTGACGGCAGACCTTCCCGGCTTCGGCAGCGAGATCAAGGTCCGACATTTCGTGGTAACGGTCTATGATCTGCTGCGCTTCGCTCTCAATTGCAACAGTTGGACGACTGGTCATATACCCTTTACCTGTCTCACCGGTAGAGGTCACGTTTTCCAGCGGATATTTGTTCGAGGGAGGAGTCGAGAAATGCGAGGGCAGAGGGGGGAACCTCGGTCTTGAGTTGTTCGATCAGACTCAGCCCGCGTTGCCGTGTATCTTCCGCTGCATAATCGTTGAGGTATTCAGCAAAGGAGAGCATCGCGTTCGGTGTGCAATACTCCTTGATGAGTCCCGGTTTGGCCAGATCCATGAAGTCCGCGCCGACGCGCCCCATGCGATAACATCCCGTACAGAAAGAAGGAAGGTAGCCGTCATCGATGAGCGATCCAATTACCTCTTCCAGGCTCCGGTGGTCCCCCAGGGCGAACTGGGCTTCCCGTTTTTCCTTCTGGGCTGATTCCTCATCCTCATAACCGCCAGGTGATGTACGTGAGCCGGCGGAGATCTGACTTACCCCGTAACGAAAGAGGAAGGTTCGCATCTCACTGCTCTCTCGGGTCGAAAGAATGATGCCGGTGTATGGCAGGGCAACACGTATTACCGCGACTATCTTGATGAAGTCCTCATCGTCGACCGGATAGGGTATTTGCCCGGCGATCGGTGCTCCCGACGCGGGCTCGATACGCGGCACGCTCACCGTATGAGGTCCGCATCCGTAGCAATCCTCAAGGTGATTGGCGTGGGCCATCATGGCGAGAGTGTCGAAGCGGTAGTCAGCCAAGCCGTAGAGTACGCCTATGCCGACGTCGTCTATTCCGCCCTCCATTGCCCGATCCATTACCTCGAGTCTGTAC
>DSBN01000072.1 GCA_011046055.1 Sediminispirochaeta sp.
CCCTATAGCCTTCCCCTGGCTGATACTCTTTTTGAAAGGATATAACGATCCCATTATTCGGATGAAATCGTAAGGTATGAAAATATCCAAGGCTTCTTTTTGCAGGCTGACTAGCTTTGTCGGTCTCTCAGTGTTTCTGTTTATAGGAGCCGCCCTGCTGCTTTCGGGAGCTCTCTTCCTATCCTCACGAAAACTCAGCTCTACCCTCGAGCCCAGTTTCGAAATGATGCTCTTTTACTACTCCCTGCTCAGTACTTTTGTAGTGCTCGTTGTAGCGATATTACTGTTGCTCTACACGGTGGTCTACTATTTACACCCTCTGACCAGCTTTGTCCAACAGCTCCGCTGCCTGGGCGAGGAGCGGGGTCTATACCTCTCCGAAGGGGAGCAGCCGGTGAAGGAGGAGTTGGAGTCCCTACAGTTCCTCCTAGATTTTGTCGGGACCAAGTTTGAGGTTATGACCCGGCACTACTCCTCCTACCACCACCGAGGCAGGAGGAGTATACTCTTTGAAATGCTGCAGGGCGGGAGCGTTGAGCCCGCGGGGCTGGATACTTGGGAGAGGGTCTGGTGGACCGAACTGACGGATCGGCGATTTGTCCTCTTCTTCTTCGTTCCCGATGACGGACCGAAGATCAGCGTGAACAGGGATCTATTCGTGGAGAGTCAAGAGTGCCGGCGGGACTTCTTTTTTCAATACCGCTGGTTGGATGGAGAGCTGGTGGTGATCGCGGTACCCGCGAAGACGGTGAGCTTCCCGGTGCGACAGTGGGCCTCGCGGATGCAGCGGGAGATGACTCGCGGCTCCGAGACGAGAGTCAGTGTGGGATATTCGGAACGCCTCTTTGACCCCGGCAGTCTCGACGAGGCCGCGACGCAGCTTCGCCGTACCGCCCTGCTGCGCTATGCCAAGGGGCCGGGGAAGCTGATCTCTCTTACCGAGCTCGAATCGGCGAGAAAGATACATTGCCCTTGGACCAAGACCAATGAGTTTGTTCGGCAGCTGTACCGCAACGAAACCAACGTGGCCGGAGCGACGGCGGCCGCCATCGTCCGTGGTCTGGCGGTGGGGGAATACGACTCCTTCCTCTTCTGTGCCTTTCTCGGTCTGTTCCACATCAAAGAGGAGATCCATCGCCGGGGCGGGGACGGTTACTTCCTCTCCGCCGAGTTGGAGCGGATATTGGAAGAGCCCTGGCGCCTGAGGTTTTTGCAGGATCTGGAACGGATCTTTCGGCAGATGATCGCCGCCGCTGAGGCGTACCACCGCCGAGAGGAGAGCTCCAACGACGCGGCCATCGTCGAGGCGGCGAAGATCATCATCCGCGAGTCCTATACCGACCCGGGACTCTGCGCCGCGTGGGTCGCCGACGAGCTGATGCTCAGCGAGGAGACCCTCAAGAAGAAGTTCCGTCAGTGCGAAACCCAGCCCCTCCACTCCTACATCAACGAGCTTCGGCTCCGGCAAGCCGGGCGGCAGCTGCGGGAGAGCGGCGAGACGGTCAAAAGCATCGCCGCCGAGGCGGGTTTTGCCAACTACTCCTACTTTTTCACCCTCTTCAAACAGTACTACGGGATGACCCCGCGGCAGTACCGCAAGCGCGAGGTCCTGGACTCCATCGACCCGGGGCTCGCGGAGTCCGACGAGACCTGAATTCCAAGTTAAAAAGTAAATTCGAAGTAATAACTCCATTTTTAAGCATGCCTGAGAATGTTATTATTGTCACAGCGGATTTGACAATCGGCTCTGCCCTGCGTATTTTAGGCCCAGCTCGGCACAATCTTAACGGAGTGTTTGGCGAAATTAGTAAAAAGAAAGTAGAACTTTCTTGGTAGTGCCGGAGTGACTACTCACAATTCTACATAGGATAATCCATAGGGAGGGATAGTTATAGTATGAAATTTAGAACTAAGATATGGTCTTTGGTGGGATTTTTTATCCTGCTTTTGCTGGCCTTCGCCGGGACCACCATCTTCAACGCGGCGAAGATCTCCGAAGGGGTGGAGTCCTTCGCTGACGGCTACCTGCCGGTGGAGAGCGCCGCCAACGACGTGCGGATAGCTTCTCTGGAGCAGGCGGTGATCATGGAACGGGCGATCGCCCTGCAGGCGGAGGAGGACCGTTCCGCTGCACGAGGCATCGAGACCGATTTCGTGCAGCTGGACGAACGTATCGATCGTCGTTTCTCGGAGATAGATCAGCAGCTGGAGGTGCTGCGGGACAGCGCGGCGGAGCCGGAAGAGGTGGATCTGCTCAGGCGGCAGGAGCAGGAGCTTCACCAAGCCTACAGGCGTTTCGCCGAATCGGCCCGGCAGTACATCCGCGATATCCAGGGCGAGACGGAGATCGAGATCGCCGCGGCGGTGGCGTTGAATGAGGAGTCTGATCTGATCGGGCGGAACCTGCGGGACTTCGCCGCCACCGTGGAAGAGATGGCCGGGACACAGGTCGAGGCTATGCGGGAGATCGCCCTGGCCCTCGGCGGCTTTTTGCTCACTTTGACCGTCATAGGTATCGCCGGAGGACTGCTGGTCGCCGGCTTTCTGGTGCGGGCTCTCCTGCGCCAGCTAGGCGGAGAGCCAGAAGAGGTGACCGCCATCGCCGGTCGGGTAGCCCAGGGGGACCTGACGGTCAGCGCCGACGAGGAGGGAAAGAAAAAGGAGAAAAAGCGCGGTCTTTTAGCGGCGATGATGTAGATGCAGAGCAGCTTGATCAATATTATCACCGAGGTGAAGTCCTCGGTCCGCGACACCGGACGCCAAAACCGCGAGTTGGTCACCGCCTCCTCGGAGACCGCCTCTTCGACCAACGAGATATCCGGGACCATCGGCTCGCTGGACGGTCAGACCAAGCGTCTGGCGCAGGCGGTGGACGAGATATCCACCGCGGTAGACCAGATCCGGGCCAATATCGACGGTTTGAGCAGCCAGTCGGAGAACCAAGCCTCCGCGGTAGAGCAGACCTCCTCGTCGGTGGAGCAGATCAGCGCCTCGATCAGAAACATCGCCAAAACCACCGAGGAGCGGCGAGCCTCCACCGAGACGCTCAGCACCGCGATCAAGCAGGGCAAGGAGATGATGAACGACAACTCCCGGCAGATCTCAGAGCTGAACAGTAACTCCGAGCAGATCCAGGAAGTCATCCAGATCATCAACAATATCTCCTCCCAGACCAACCTACTGTCGATGAACGCCGCTATTGAAGCGGCTCACGCGGGAGACTACGGCAAGGGCTTCGCCGTGGTGGCCGAGGAGATCCGGCAGTTGGCGGAAAACACTTCCCAGAATGCCCGAAAAATCGCCGATACTCTGAAGAAGAACAACGGCATTATCAACGAGTTGACCGACTCGTCCCAGAAAACCCACGAGCTCTACGACCAGGTGGAAGAGAACGCCACTCAGACCATCGATTCGCTGACCGAGATCTCCCAGACCATGAGCGAGCTCTCCCACGGCGCCGATGAGATCAACGATGCGGTTCGGGTCCTCAACGAGACCAGCAACGAGCTGAAGGAGGGCAGCGGCGAGATCAAGGACGGAATCGGCATGATCCACGACTCGGTGGGTTCCATCAAGGATGTGACCCAAGAGGTGGTACAGGCGGTTCATGAGATTAGCGCCGGCGCCACGCAGATCAACGAGGCGATGAACGCCCTCAACGATTCGATCAACGTAATCTCCGAGTCGATGCAGTCCATAGAGACGGAGATGGGTCAGTTCAAGGTCGACGGTGAAACCGAAGAAGAGATCGAAGGAAGCGCCAATCTGGGCCGCAGCGTGGAGGAAGAGGATGAAGCAGCCCTGGAAAAGATCAGCTGAGGCTTATAGCGGAGTCGCCACTTCTTCCATCTACCTCCAAAACAAACCTCGCATTCTGCTGCTCTCCGACGCGGGGGAGTCGGATATTCCCTACAAGGACAGAGTGGATGAGCTGTATGAGCTGACCCTGCTGTCGCGGGTGGAAGAGTATTTTCGAGTTGAGCCGGAGGCTCTCTTGCCCGATTTGATCATCTACGACTACAAAAAAAACACCTACGACCTGCTGCTGCACATCCGCAACTACGTGCGCCGTCATTGGAAGTACAAGATTCCCATTTTAATCATCCAGAGGGAGCCGGATGAGCAGCTCTACGGGCGTCTCATCGACTGCGGCGAGATGGAGATCCTGCGCGCCCCTTTTCGCGAGGAGGAGCTGATCTACCGGATCGGTTTGCACTTGAAGGGACTGGAGAAGGAGGTGCTGGAGAAGAGGGTCGACAAGCTGCTGGATCGCCTTTCCGAGTCCCATTTGGCCATGATTCTCGCCCTGGCCGAACTCACCGAGTCTCGGGACAAGAGCACCGGCAACCATCTGCAACGGATCAGAAGCTACTCCAAGCTCCTGGCGCGGAAATTGATGGAGAGGGATCTCTTCCCGGAAATCGACGCGGACTTCCTCCGCCATATCTACCACATGAGCGCCCTCCACGATATCGGCAAGGTGGGTATCCCCGACCGTATCTTGCTCAAGGAGGGGCCCTTGAGCAGTGAGGAGCGTCGGGAGATGCAGGAGCACAGCCGCATCGGTGGGCGAACCATCGAAAAGGTCCTCCGGAATTACTCGATATCCGGCGGATTTGAGATGGCCCGGGATATCGCCCTGTACCACCACGAACGCTGGGACGGGGAGGGCTACCC
>DSBN01000265.1 GCA_011046055.1 Sediminispirochaeta sp.
GAATGACCCCTATGCGGTATACCGAAATATTTGGAAAAACCCTTCGTCATGTTCACCACGGAGTCAAGAGTCAGGGCTTCGCCTATTTGATACGCGGCGGGTTTGTACGTCCCCATGGAAACGGGCTCTTTTCCTACCTACCTCTGGGCATGCGGGTGGTGAGAAATATAAAGAAAATCATCCGAGAGGAGATGGAGAGTCTGAACGGGCAAGAAGTGATGGCCCCCCTGGTAAATCCCCAGGAGATCTGGGAGAAGAGCGGCCGCGACCGGCTCATCGGCAACGATATGATCCACTTCACGGATCGTACCAGGAGAAATCTGGTGATCGCTCCCAGCCACGAGGAGGCCTTTGTCGAGATGATCAGGACTAGTCTCCGTTCCTACCGGGACTTGCCGATCTTTCTCTATCAGTTCCAGCACAAATTTCGCGATGAGGAGAGGCCTCGCTACGGTTTGATACGGGGGAAAGAGTTTATGATGAAGGACGCTTACTCCTTCCATCGCTCGTCCTCGGATCTGAACAATTTCTTCCCCCGCGTTTTCAACGCCTATATGAAGATCTTCGACCGTTGCGGACTGGAGGTCAAACCAGCCGAATCGGGAGTCGGTTACATGGGAGGCAGTAAGGCCTACGAATTCATGATCCCCTGCGATATTGGGGAGGATACGATGATCGAATGCTCCAACTGTGATTATCGGGCCAACAAGAACGTGGCCATGGGGCTCAAGGAGTTTCACGCCGCCGGTCCTCTGGAGATGGAGGAGATAGCAACTCCCGACTGTACCACCATGGAAGAGTTGTCCCGTTTTTTGGAGGTCGGTAAAGAACATTTGGCCAAAACTATGGTCTTTCGTACTTTGTCGGGCATCGTCATGGCGGTGGTCCGGGGTGACTACGAAGTCAGCCGTGAGAAGCTCGCCCAGTACTTGGGGGAGCCGGTCCTGGATATCGCCGATGAGAACGAGCTGCGACGAATGGCTTACGTTCCAGGCTACCTCTCTCCGATTGGTATGAGCGATATAAAAGTGATTGTAGACACCACCGTGGCAAAGTCGAGCAACCTGGTGGTCGGCGGCAATAGAGAAGGCGTCCACATAAAGAATGCCAATTTCGGACGGGATTTCGAGAGCAACCACGTGGTGGATATCGCGATGATCAAAGGTGAGAATCGCTGTCTGCAGTGCGGCGGAGAACTTCACGAAGAGAGAAGCCTGGAGATCGCCAATATTTTCAAGCTTCAAGATTTTTACTCGCGGTCTATGGAGCTCTACTTCCAGGAGGAGCGCGGTGGAAAACTCTACCCCCATATGGGCTCGTACGGCATCGGTATCGACCGGCTCATCGGGGCAATGGCTGAGAAGTATCACGACCGACGTGGCCTGATATGGCCCTCTGACATCGCCCCGTTCCGCTTTTTCCTGATGGGAATTGGAAAATCCATCTCGGTTCGCCAAAAGGTCGAGGCCATCTATCAGGAGATCAGTGAAGATACCCTGCTGGACGACCGGAAGGAGTCGCCGGGGGTGAAATTCCAAGACGCCGAGCTCATGGGAATCCCGTACCGCATCGTCGTTTCGGCAAAGAGACTTGAGGAGGGGGAGGTCGAACTGTTTAGCCGGTACAACAGGAGAAGCACGGCGGTGAAAATTGATCGGCTCTCCGAAAAAATCGAGGAACTGCGACGCCACAACGCCGTCTACACGGGTCGAGGAGTAGGAAATGGATAAGGACTTGGAGATCAGGACCACTGAGCTCAGTGATGAGGTGGTGGATCAGATCATATTCGGAATGGAAAACCAGGAGAAACATTTTCTCTTTGACATAGTCGAGGGAGAATTGGTGGAGTTCGACACGGAATGGTACTCCGGTAGGGATGTCCGGCACCGTGACCAGTATGATTCGAGACGTTTTGTGGACCTTCCCGAATGGCGTCCGGTGGATGGGTTCCATTTGATGGAACGCTTCGTAGCGCAGAGTAAGAACCCGGTCTATCGCCAAGAGCTGCGTGACGCTTTGAACGGCGGACGCGGAGTATTCCGACGCTTCAAAGACGTGCTGAAACAGCACCAGGTCTTGGAGAGGCAGTGGTACCAGTTCAAAGAGCGGGAGATGCGGATAATAGTACGAAAGTGGTTCGCCGCCATTGGGGAAGCCCTGGACCTCGATCAGCTGGGTGAAGAGCCGGAGGAGACCGAGGAGTTGGTTCTCAGCGACTTTGTTCTGCACCACGGCTTCGGCAACTGGAGGCAGAGAATCGAGGAAGCCGCGGGTTGGGCGCTGGAAAGCTCCCTGGAAGGAGATCATCCGGCGGTGAAAGAGTATTTCCTGACCAAAGAAAGGGATAGCGGTATGGACGATGAAGGGGTGAGAATCTTTCACGCCGAAACGCCTGCCGAGAATTTTGCCGGATGTATTGTGACGAACCTTACCCAGCTGGAGACGAGTCGGGTACTGGAAATAAGGTTCGTGTACGTTGAGCCTGAGTTCCGGGGGCTCGGACTGGCCAGGCTCTTTTTCGACTCTATCGAGGACCTGGCCCGGCGGGAGGAGGTTGACGTGGTGCTGTTTCAGCTTCTGGGAACTGCGCTTTTTCTCCAAGCCGAACTCGCCGAACGGGGATTCAAGGAGTGCGGGCGGCGTTTCGCTCTCGCTTTGTAGGATGCTAGGAGGACCTGATGTTCAAGCTTGTATTCGAACTAAAACAGACTTCGGAGAACGTACTCAAGCTGCGCCTCCATTGGGGCTTTCGGCTGGTTTTTTTGGTCCTACTCGGGATAGTCGTGGCCAGTGTCTTTGTCGGTAGGGCCGAAGGAACCTCTTTCAGACTGGTACCGGCGGTGCTGGTGCTGATCTTCGTTCTGCTCGGACTTTACCAGGAACAGTGGATATTCAACCGGGACACCGGTACCATCAGTCATGATCACGGTCTGCTGCCCATCAGCAAGACGAGAATGTATAAGCGTGAAACGGTCGACCATATTGAGATAAGCAGCTTCCGTAAGGGAGAGGCCCCTATGAGTGCTCAAAAAGGTCAAAAAAAGTTCTTTCAAAAAGACCTCCTTCGACTCTCCTTGGTGCTGGGGGACGCCGGGCGTAAGGATATTGAGATCAGCGAGGAAAAAAATAAGGCGACCCTCGAGAGAAGGGCCGCCTCCATAGCAGACTTTATGAATCTGTCGTATCACTCCGAACTATAGCATATCCCTATGTCCGTCCGCCGTCGAGGCGAGCCAGCTGCTCCTGCTTGTAGTACAGGTAGCATGCCACCTTGTGATCGGTGTCGACCTGGATGAGCTCGGGAACGTTCTTCTTGCAGACCTCCATCCGGTGGGGACAGCGATCGTTAAAGTAGCAGCCGAAGCGTTCCTGATCGGGTGAGGGAACATCACCCTCCAGCACGATCCGTTTTCTGGTCTTCTCGATCCGCGGATCGGGGATGGGCGCCGCGGAAAAGAGCGCCTTGGTGTAGGGGTGGAGCGGATTTTTGTAGAGGCTCTTGCTGTCGGAGATTTCCACCACCTTGCCCAAGTACATAACTGCCACACGGTTACTAATATATTCTATGACCGAGAGGTCGTGGGCGATAAACATATAGGTCAGGTCGAACTCGTCCTGCAGCTCCAGAAAGAGGTTGAGGATCTGCGCCTGGATCGACACATCCAGCGCACTCACCGGTTCATCCGCCAGAATGACCTTGGGGTTGAGCGCCAGGGCCCGGGCGATGCCGATACGCTGACGCTGCCCGCCGGAGAACTCGTGGGGGTAGCGGTTTTTGAAGTATCGCGACAGCCCGACCCTCTCCATCAGGTATTCGACCCGCTCGGCCATCTCTTTTTTCTCCATATTTAGCAGCTTTCGTGCTTTGTAAATATCCAAAGGCTCACGGATGATATCGTTGACAATGAGTCTGGGATTGAGTGAGGCGTAGGGGTCTTGGAAAACCATTTGGATCTCGCGGCGTACCTTGAGCAGCTGGTGCGGGGTGAGTTTGGTCAGGTCCTGCCCCTGGAAGATCACCTCTCCGGCGGTAGGTTCGTAGAGCTGGGCTATGGCTCGGGCGGTGGTCGACTTTCCGCAGCCGGACTCACCGACCACTCCGAGAGTCTCGCCTTTGCGCAGGGTCAGATCGACCCCGTCCACCGCGCGGATCGCTCCGACCTGCCGCTTGATGATTATACCATCCTCGATGGGGAAGTGCATTTTTAGATTTTTCGTTTCCAGTAGAACATCGTTATTCATTTTCTATCTCCTCACGAGTAAAGCCAGCAGTTGACGCTTCGGGTGGATGATTTGCCCTGTAGCTCGACTTTTGGCGGATACTTAGTCTTGCATATGTCCATCACCTTGGGGCAGCGGGGATAAAAGGGACAACAGTCGGGTAGGTCGATGAGGTTGGGCGGCTGGCCGGGGATAGACGAGAGCTTCTCTCCGGTCTTCTTGTCCAGTCGGGGTACCGAGTTGATAAGCCCCTGGGTGTATGGGTGCTTGGGCTCGGCGAATAGGTCTTCGGTCACCGCCTCCTCCACGATTCGTCCGGCGTACATGACCACGATCCGGTCGCACATCCCGGCGACCACACCCAAATCGTGAGTGATCATGATCAGCGAGGTTCCCAGCCGGTCGGACAGCTCCTGCATTATCTCCAGAATCTGAGCCTGAATAGTTA
>DSBN01000210.1 GCA_011046055.1 Sediminispirochaeta sp.
GAGAATTTGCTTCATTTGCATAGCAATGATTTGTGTTTCTAACTGTTGGAGGCATTCTCATTTTGGAAAGTGCAAGTGCACTTTCCAAAATGAGAATTGCTGCTGTCAGATGGACGTAGAAATAAAAACCCGCCTTTTTCTCGGCGGGTCTGGTTGTCTGAAGAAAGAGTGAACTAAGACTCCTTCTCCCACTCTTCCCTGATTTGCGCTTTCACCTTGTTCCACTCCTTGTCGATGGTATCGTCCATGTTCGCTTCCAAATCGGCCCGTAGTTCCTCGGCCAAGGCCTCGCCCCACTCCCGTTTGATGCCGGGCATAGCGGCCTGCCATTTCGCGTTGGATCTATTTTCCGCACTTTCGACGCTCTCCATCAAGGTCTTTCCCTCCACGGCTTCTTCTGAACCAGGTTGGTTGGCAAACAGCGTGTTCAGAGACTCCTTTGCCTCGATGTAGTTTCCACTCTCGTACTGGGCTTTGGCATCGGATAGCAATCGACCGGCCTCGTACCTTGAGGCGTCCAGCGTTTGGCTTAACCGTTCATTCTGTTCTTTCGCCGTGTTCACAACGGTAAAGCTCATTACCGCGAATACCAGCAGACCACCGGCCAAAAACAGGCCCAATCGACCCGCGTATAGTTTCAGTTTCTCCATTTTTGTCATTGAATCCTCCGATTCAACCCGCTCCGTGCGGATTTTGATTTTTTATCTGCAGTTCAAACAACAGATTAGGATGTTTCGATTTCTTTTTCCCGCGTGCCTATTTCCTCATCTTGCTGATGCGTACGCCGTTGAGAATATACCCAACTACCATCCCGGTTCCCAGCACAATTAGCAGCATAATGGCGCGGGATATTCTCACCGTCCAAAAATACAGTCTCAGATCAACAATCTCAGCATTCGTTAGAATGAATACGATTACTAGCGCTCCGATTACTATACCCACTATGAATTTTACCATTGTCTCCTCCTGTCCTTTTCATGTATACAGTATTTTGTCTATTCCACCCCGGTGGTGAAACTCACCACCTTGAGGGATGAAGATTCTTTGTTCGGTGCTTTCTCATTTTCTAGAATCGCTTTGATTCTCTCGCCGCTTACCGTCTCCTCTTCACAGAGGCGTTGCATGAGCGTTTCCAGAGATGAAATGTGACTATTCAGCAGTTCCATCGCCTTTTTTAAAGCATCGCTCACCAGTCGGCTCGTCTCACCCTCCACCAGCGCCGCGGTGGTCGTGCTTATGGAGCTGTCCAGGTGCCCGGAGACTCCAAGATATTGGGTCCGTGTATCCGCCGCCAGCCGTACGGGACCCAATTTTTCGCTCATACCGTACTCGCTTATCATTCTCCTGGCCAGTTCCGTGGCTCTGGCCAGGTCGTCGGCCGCCCCGGTGGAGACCTCAGAAAATACAATCTTTTCCGCCGCTCGGCCGCCCAAAAGGACAATCAGTCTCTCTTCCAGCTCTCCCTGCCCCATGAGATACCGATCTTCCACCGGCCGCTGCCAGGTATAGCCGAGAGCGTTGCCCCGGGGAATTATACTCACCTTGTGAACGGGGTCGACATTCGGTAATAATGCCGCCGTCAGGGCGTGACCCGACTCGTGGGCGGCAACGACCTTTTTCTCCCGTTCATTCATCGCTCGGGTTCTCCTTTCCGAACCCGCGACTACCCGTTCAATAGCACTGTCGAAGTCCGCTGCCGAGACCGCGTCCTTTCCCTCCCGCGAGGCCAGCAGTGCGGCTTCGTTGATCACATTCGCCACATCGGCTCCGGAAAAACCGGGAGTAATACGCGATAGATTTTCGAGGTCCACGTCGGGGGCCAGGGTGATATTTTCTGTATGTATTTTATAAATCTCATGTCTGCCCGTGAGGTCTGGCAGTCCTACCACCACCTGGCGATCAAAGCGTCCGGGCCGCAGCAGAGCTGTATCGAGCACCTCCGGCCTGTTGGTGGCGGCAATCAGTATGAGACCGGTGGTCGGCTGAAATCCGTCCATTTCGGCCAGTAGTTGGTTGAGGGTCTGTTCCCGTTCGTCGTTCGTAGGAAGTCCGGCGACACTGCCCCGTTTTCCACCGATCGCATCGATCTCGTCGATAAAGATGATCGCCGGTACTTTCTTTTTCGCCTGCCCAAAGAGATCCCGGACTCTCGACGCCCCCACACCGACAAACATCTCCACGAATTCCGCACCGCTGAGAGAAAAGAAGGGGACTTTCGCCTCTCCCGCCGTTGCCTTGGCCAAAAGAGTTTTTCCGGTTCCCGGCGGTCCGACGAGCAGTACGCCTTTGGGCATCTTTCCCCCGAGCCGCTGGAAGTGCTCGGGATCCTTCAAAAAATCAGTTATTTCCTGCAGGTCCGTTATCGCTTCCCGTGCACCGCCGATATCCTCGAATGTGACGCCGCTGTGTTCTCCCTCGCTCATACGGGCTTTGCTCTTGCTGAAAGAAAAGAGCCCCGCGCCCATTCCACCGTCCGTTCCCCGTATTCTTCTCATCATCCAGAAGGAGAATCCGATCATCACCGCCAGAGGAAAGAGCCAAGCAAAAAGCGGGTTTGGATTGCGACCGCGGACATTTACGTTGTATTCCTCTAAAATCGGAAGAAGCCCCGGATCGTTCACGCGTACCGTATAAAAAGAGCCTCCTTCGTGAAGCGTTCCCTCGATACGGTCGGTCATAATTACGACTTCCTGAACGGCACTATTTTGAACCAACGTTTTGAATTCGCTGTAAGAGTATTCCGCGTCCGTACCGGTGAAAAGAAATCCTACGATCGGTCTCACTAATAAAAGAGCCAGCAGCGCTACAGGCAGCTGCCACCTGGCAAAGGATCGTGTTTTTTTGGCCATAGTTACCTCTGATTCAAAGGGTACTCTTATTTAGGGAACTCCGTCTGTACGCTAGCGTACATAGATGGATCATGAAATGAACGCGCTTTCTCTCGTGGATTCGCTGTCCTTCTTTTCGGTGCAGGCGTATCTTAGAAGAGGGCACACCTGTCTGGGGGAGCGAATGGCACGGGTTTTCAAAGAGCGCTGGGAAATCAGATCGATTGCTTTGATTGGCAATTATTTGCCCGGTATGTGCGGTATCGCAACTTTTATCACCGAACTTGTCGAAGCGCTCTCCGCGGCAGCTCCACCCTCTCGACGAAGAACGGAGAAATAGACGGGGAAGCAATCGAGCGGATCAACTGGCTGGCCGACAGCAACTACCTCATGTTTTCCGATCACCTCCATTTCTGGCAGGAACCGCAGCTCGTCCAGGAACCACGCTGTCTCTGGGAATTCGTTCAGATCGACAACTGCTCCTCGCGGGTGGACGCGAAATGAAAGCCTTAATGCACCTTTTTTGTAAACTATAAATGTGATATACTGCAGGAGAATATATATGAGTAAAAAAACGTCAGAAGAAACAAACTCCCTTCACGAAAATGAGAGCCTATTGGCCCGAAAACGGAATAAAGACAAGCCTCACCCGCTCCCAAATAGCGATACCTCAAGCCATCAGACCTCTTCCTTTCCCATAGTGGGAATCGGAGCATCGGCCGGAGGGTTGGCGGCTTTTGAAGCCTTCTTTTCCGGTATGCCCGCGGACTCCGAGCCTGGCATGGCCTTCGTGCTGGTACAGCACTTGGCTCCGGACCACAAGAGCATGCTCAAGGACCTCATAAAGCGTTACACGCGCATGCAAGTCTTCGAAGTAGAAGACGGTATGTCGGTACGGCCGAACTGCGCCTACATTATTCCGCCGGGTCACGATATGTCGTTTCTGCAGGGCTGCTTGAAACTGCACAAGCCCGCAGCCCCCCGCGGACACCGTCTGCCTATAGACTACTTCTTCCGGTCCCTGGCCAATGACCAGGGCGAGCGGGCTATAGCCGTGGTACTCTCGGGAACCGGGAGCGACGGGGCCCTCGGTATACGGGCAATAAAGGGGGAAGGGGGCATGATCATGGTTCAGTCCCCCGACTCCACCGAGTACGACGGGATGCCCCGCAGCGCCATCTCTACCGGCCTGGTGGACTTTGTCATTCCCCCGTCTGAAATGGCCGATGCGCTCATAGCCTACAGCCTCCACGCGTTCGGCAAGGTTTCGACCAAAGCAAAGAGCACGGAGAAGGGGCGCGAGGACAGCTTGATGACAATTTTCGAGCTGCTGCGGGGTCACAGAGGCCATGATTTTTCTTATTACAAACCGAGTACCGTCGAACGGCGTATCGAACGACGTATGGCTCTTCTGCAGATCGATTCCATCGAGAAGTATGTGGAATATCTGCGCCGCGCCGACGGTGAGCGGGATGCGCTTTTTCGAGACCTGCTGATAGGGGTCACCAATTTTTTTCGCGATAGTGAGTCTTTCGGCACCCTCGAAAAGCGTATAATACCCAAACTCTTTGCCGGAAAAAGACCGAAAGACCCGATTCGAATATGGTCGGCGGGCTGTTCCACTGGCGAGGAGGCTTACTCCATTGCCATCCTTCTTCACGAATATATGGAAAACCTGCGGGAGAGCTTTTCCCTTCAGGTATTTGCCACCGATATAGACGAGCAGTCGATCGCCACCGCTCGCCGCGGTATCTATCCGGCCAGTATTGCCGCCGATATAGGTCCGAAGCGCCTCTGGCACTATTTTAGCGAGGAGTCGGTCACATC
>DSBN01000129.1 GCA_011046055.1 Sediminispirochaeta sp.
AGACGAACCTGGACGAGTTCGGTATGGGCTCCTCCACGGACAACTCGGCCTTTCAGCAGACACACAACCCCTGGGACCCGCGGAGGGTCGCCGGCGGTTCCAGCGGAGGATCGGCGGCGGCGGTAGCTGCCGGGATGGTAGATCTGGCCCTGGGCAGCGACACCGGAGGTTCGGTGCGTCAGCCCGCCTCGTTCTGCGGCATCTACGGGCTGAAGCCGAGCTACGGGGCAGTATCCCGTTACGGACTCGTGGCCTACGCCTCCTCACTGGAGAGCATCGGACTTCTCTCCTCGAGAATCGAGTTGGCCGAACTCGCCTTCGAGTCGATGCGGGGATGGGATGAACAGGATCAGAGCAGCGTTGAGTACAAACCTCATACAGGGGACGTACGCAGCATCGGTGTACTGAAAAAACTGACCGGAGTCTCCACGACCATCTCCAAGTCCTACCGCCGAAGCGTAGAAGCTCTGCGAGAGCTGGGCTACCGGACAGTTGAGATTGACCTGGATTTTCTCGATTACGGCATCCCGGCCTACTACTGTATCGCCAGCGCCGAGGCGTCGGCGAACCTGGCCAGGTACACCGGGGTCGCCTACGGAGCTCGGAATGAGTTTGCCGAAGATCCCCAGGAACTCATCACCACCTCCCGCGACGAGGGGCTGGGGGCGGAGGTCAAGATGTGAATTCTCTTGGGCACCTACGTGCTCCGGGCGGGCTTCCAGGAGCAGTACTACATCAAAGCACAGAAGATCAGAAGCGCCCTCCGGCGTGAGCTGGACCGGCTCTTCTCGGAGGTAGATCTGCTGATGCTGCCCACCTTCCCCAGCCAGGCTTTCCTTCACGGCCAGGAGGAGCTGGACGGTTTTCAGCAAAAAATCGCCGACCGCTTCACGGTTCCGGCCAACCTGGCAGGTATTCCAGCGCTCAGTTTTCCCGTGGATCGGATCGGAGGCCTCCCGGTGGGCTTACAGTTCCTGGCGCCGATGTTCGGCGAAGGGCGCTTATTCGCCGCCGCGAAGGAGTATCGTCGAGTCTACCGGCCCGAAAGGCCGGACATGAGCCGCCGGCCTGCCGAAGGAGCCGTCCTATGAGCGAATACCTGAGCAACATCGGTTTGGAGATCCACATCCAACTGGACACCCGATCGAAGGCCTTCTGCCAATGCCCGACATCCTTCGGTGCCGAGCCCAACAGCCAGGTCTGCCCAGTATGTCTGGGCTACCCCGGCGTGCTGCCCAGCCTCAACGGGGAGGCTATGTTTATGGCCTACAAGGTGGCTCGGGCTCTGAACTGCCGCTTATCGGAACGCAGTTTTTTCGATCGAAAGAACTACTTCTACCCGGATATGCCCAAAAACTACCAGATATCCCAGTTTCACGCTCCCGTGGGGGTAGAGGGCTTTCTCGACTTCCCCTTTGCCGAATCAAGCCATCGAGCGAGAATACACGATGTACATCTGGAGGAGGACGCCGGGAAGATGATCCACGCCGGGGGTGTGTCACTGCTGGACTTCAACCGAGCCGGAACCCCCCTCTTGGAGATCGTCACTGAGCCGGACTTGAGGGGTCCGGAGCAGACCGAAGCGTTTATTCTCTATTTTCGCCGGTTTGTCCGCTACCTGCAGGTCAGCAGCGGAAACATGGAGGAGGGGTCTCTGCGCCGCGACGCCAATATCTCATTGAGGCGGCCCGGGCAGGACTTGGGGACCAAGGTGGAGGTGAAAAACCTCAACTCATCCCGCTTCGTCAAACTGGCCCTCGGTTACGAGCAGGAACGCCAGAGCAAAATACTCGCCCGGGGCGGCAGTGTGCTGCAGGAGACCCGTCTCTGGAACGAAAACCGCGACCTCACCCTGCTCATGCGCAGCAAGGAGGAGGCCCAGGACTACCGTTACTTTCCCGAGCCCGACCTCCCCCCCTTTCGACCGGACCGGAAGTTTCTGGAAAGAGTGGACGCGGAGATCCCCGAACTTCCCTTGGACCGACAGCTCCGTTTTGTCGAGGACTATGGGCTCAATTCGGAGGCGGCGAGTTTCCTCACCGAAGAGAAGGAGCGAGCCGACTTTTTCGAACGGACCGTGGAGGCAGGGGCCTCCCCGACGGAGTGCGCCCGCCGCCTGGCGGGAGATGTATCGCGTATTCTAAACCGAAAGCGATTGAGTCTCGCTGACTCCGCCCTGACTCCGCGGCGTCTAGCCGAGCTGCTGGAGATGCTCGACTCCGGACGGATTCACGACAAGATCGCCAAAAAGGTGCTGCCCCTTATTTTCGAGGAGGACAAGTCCCCCGGCACAATAGTCGCCGAACGAAACTTGCAGCAGATCACCTCGGAGGCGCAGATCAGAACCTTGATCAGGGGGATACTGGACGAAGAGCCCGCCGCCGCGCAGGCTGCCGCAGCGGAAGAAACAAAAATCATCGGGTACTTCATGGGCCGACTGATGCAACGCAGCGGAGCCTTGGCCGAACCCCGGCTAAGCCGGACGATCTTGGAACAAGAACTAAAGGAGAGGTAAGATGGAAAGAACACTCATCAGAGATATTAGAGAAAAAGACGACACCCGGATCAGCTGTTCCGGATGGGTTCACCGTATACGAAAACTGGGGGGCATCACATTTTTGCTCCTGCGCGACCGAAGCGGTATACTGCAGACGGTATGGTCCGAAGAGCCGGGGCTCAACCTCGAATCGGTGATCCAAGTACGGGGTCGACTCAAACCCAGCGAAAAAGCCCCCGGTGGCGTTGAGCTGCAGGTCGAGGACTATAAATTGCTCGCCGCTGCCGCCCCGAATCTTCCGGTCGCCGTGAACCAGGACCCTACGAAGCTGAGCATCGAAGCCCTGCTGGACTACCGGATGCTCAGTCTCAGGAATCCGAAAATTCGTTCGATCTTCTCCCTGCAGTCTGAGATCCTGCGCTCCTTTGCTGAGTACCTGAGATCGCTGGATTTCACCGAGATCAAGAGCAGCAAACTCATCGGCAGCGGTTCCGAAGGCGGTACCGGGCTCTTCGAGGTGGACTACTTCGACCGCAAGGTCTTCCTCGCTCAATCCCCCCAGCTCTACAAACAGGCCATGGTCGCCGCGGGCATGGAGAGGGTCTTCGAGATCGGGGCCGCATACCGAGCGGAGAAACACGAAACCCCCCGGCATCTGAACGAGTACGTCAGCCTGGACATCGAGATGGGCTTCATCGAGTCCGATCAGGAGCTGATGGACCTGGAGGCGGAGATTCTCAACTACATTTTTGAACAGGTTCGGCGGAAAAACGCCGATATCTTGGAGCTCTGGGACAGTTCGCTTCCTGACCCAGAGGCGATGCGAAAAATCCCGAGGATCAGCTACGACGAAGCTCGGGACATCATCTCCACCCGTCTGGGCCGACGGATTTTCGAGCTCAACCCCGAGGGGGAGCGGGAACTCTGCCAGTGGGCCGCCGAAAACGCGGGAGTGGAGGCGGTCTTCGTCCACTCCTATCCCCGAAAAAAACGACCTTTTTACACCTACCCCGACGGCAGGCACACGATGAGTTTTGATCTGCTGTTCCGCGGTCTGGAGATAAGCTCCGGTAGTCGAAGGATACACGACCACGATCTGCTGGTGGAAAACATCCGTCGATTCGGTCTCGACCCCGAAGAGATGGAGGATTACCTGCAGGTCTTCCGCTACGGCTGCCCGCCCCACGGGGGATTCGCCTTTGGCTTGGAACGGCTGACCCAGAAGATTCTCGGCCTGTCCAACATCAAGGAGGCCTCGCTTTTTCCCCGGGACCGGAAAAGAGTCTCTCCTTAATTGCTATAGCAACGGTGTACCCGACGATACTGACAGGCCCGCGCGAGTTCGCGCGGGCCCTTGTTTTTATAAAGAGAGGTAGTCCATCGGTGAGAGAACCTCCACCGGCACCTCGCACTTTTTGGCGAACTTGGTCGCGTCTTTTCTGTTGCCCACTACCTCGCCCCAGTGATAGGGAATCGCCTTTCTGGGCTTCAGTCGGTTGCTTGTCTCAGCGGCTTGCTCGGCGTCGAAGGTGAAGGTTCCCCCCACCGGCACCAGCAGCAAGTCGAGCTCCTGCAGCTGCTCACTCTCCTCGATCACATCCGTGTCACCGGCGTAGTATATTTTTTTTCCATCCATCTCCAGAAGAAAACCGAGCCAATTGTTCTCTTTCGGGTGAAACTCCTTCGCCTCGTTGTAGGCTCTATGGCCGGTCACCCGCAAGCCCGCCACCTCTACCGTCTGACCCGGCAGAATAACTTCTCCGAAGCCCAGCTCCTTCACCGCGTCCTCGCTGGCGAGCACCCGTCCATCCTCCTTCATCACCGAACGAATATCTTCCCGCGATAGATGGTCGTAATGACCGTGGCTGATCAAAACCACATCTCCGTCATGGGGCTCTCCATCGATCTGCCATGGATCGATGTACAGCGTCAAGGAATTGCTCAACCGAAAACTCGCGTGCCCAAGCCATGATAATACTACCGACATTTTTCGCTCCTTTTTCAGCACAAAATCATGCAGTATCCTAAAAGATTTTCCATAAGCTTCAGCATACCATATATGGGCGGGTTTTCCTATCTCAAAATATTTGCTAATATGAAATTGCTTTTAAGGCAGTTTTCATAGTTTCGAGTGCCGCGAAGCGGCATGAGAA
>DSBN01000035.1 GCA_011046055.1 Sediminispirochaeta sp.
ATATCGAGCGGACGATGTTTTATAATGCGACTTTCAAAATGCGGGCCAAGGGGCTTGGCGTCATCCCCCGGGAGATGATCGACAGCTTCGGCATCACCGGTCCCAACGCCCGAGCCGCGGGAGTGGCCCGGGACGTACGGAAGGATCAACCCTACCTGCTTTATGACCAACTCGATTTCGAAGTGGCCACCGCTACCGCCTCCGACGCCTACGATCGCGCCTGGGTCCGCTTCCTGGAGATGCACCAGTCGATCTCGCTGATTCGCCAGATGCTCGACCGGATGCCCTCCGGTGGAGAGATCCACACCCAGCTGCCCAACCCCCTGCACTGGAAGATTCCCGCCGGACAGACCTACCGTCGGGCCGAGTGTACCCGAGGCGAATACGGATACTTCTTGGTCAGTGATGGCAGCGGTTATCCCAGAAGGGTCTACGTCCGGGGACCGAGCTACACCCACGCGATGGCGGTCATGGAGACTCTGGGCGTGAACGTCAACATCGCCGATGTGGCCGGCCTGATGGTCAGTCTGCACACCTATCCCCCCGAGATTGAGAGGTAATCGATATGAGTCTAAAAGATATTCTATCGCCGCTGACGGTCTGGCGGCGGGTCGCGGAGAAACCCTACACGGTGATCGATCCGATCAACGATCGCCCGGGAGCTCCCCGCTACCGAGGTTTTCACAAAAACGACATGAACACCTGTATCGGCTGCGGTACCTGTGAGACAATCTGTCAGAACGCCGCGATCGATATGGTCCCGGTAGAGGGTGTCGACACCACCAAAGAGGACAGCGGCTTACGGCCGAAGTTCGACTACGGACGCTGCTGTTGGTGCGCCCTCTGTGTCGATGTCTGCACCACCAGCTCCCTGAGTATGAGCAACGAGTACATCTGGGTCGACACCGACCCGGAGGTGTTCCGTTTCGTCGCCGGCGCCGAGGAGAAACCCTGGGACAACAACGAGCTCGGTTACCAGCGGGCCGAAGGCTACCGGCTCCTCGACCTGGAGCGGGAGGAGATGCCCGAGCTGGAGCCCGAAGAACGGTTGGGATCCTTCATCGAGATGGTCCAGGGCTACTCGGCGGAACAGGCCAAGGAAGAGGCCGACCGCTGCGTGGACTGCGGTATCTGCGTGGCTACTTGTCCGGCTCATATGGACATCCCTGGTTATATCCGCAGCATCCGAGAAGGGGATATCAACGGCGGTCTGGCTCTGATGTACGAGACCAACCCCTTCCCCGCCAGCTGCGGACGGGTCTGTACCCACCGCTGTGAGGATGTCTGTTCGGTGGGACACACCGGCGATCCTCTGGCGATCCGTTGGCTCAAACGCTATATCGCCGACCAGGCCGAACAGAGGGCCTACCAGGCTATTGCCGCGAGCGCGGAAGACGAGCGCCCCGAACACGTGGCGGTCATCGGTGCCGGACCTGGAGGTCTGTCGGCGGCATACTACCTGCGGCTGCTGGGGTACAAGGTGACGGTCTTCGAGGCCGAGTCCCACGGCGGCGGAATGCTGCGCTATGGAATCCCCGAGTACCGCCTGCCCTACGACCAGCTGGACAAGGACATCGAATTTATCCACTCCCTGGGTGTTGAGATCAAGTACAACTCTCGGGTGAACCACGATCTGCCTTTTCACAAAATATACGAAGACTACGACGCGGTCTTTTTCTCCACCGGACTTCCAGACCCCTACACCCTTGGGGTAGAAGGGGAAGACCATCCCCGAGTGATATCCGGAATCTCTATTCTGGAGGACGTGACCGACGGTAAGATTCCCGAGCTGGGTAAAACCGTGGCCGTGGTCGGCGGAGGAAACGTCGCCATGGATGCCGCCCGAACGGCACGACGGCTGGGCTGCGAGGTGACCGTTCTCTATCGGCGCCGCGAGGTGGATATGCCCGCGGACATCGAAGAGATCGTCGAAGCCAAGGAGGAGGGCGTGACCTTCATCACTCAAGCTATCCCTGTTCGGGTCGAGGACCGCGGCAAGCAGGCGGCCTTCGTCTGGGGCGAAGCCAGAATGGAGGACCAGGGCGAGGGCAAAAGGCCCAAGCCGGTTCTGCAGGAAGACAAGATGCACACCGATGTTTTCGACACCATCGTTCCGGCCATCGGCCAGGGAACCTCCTTGGACTTTATTCCTGAAGATTTGAGTGATAAAATTGGTATCGTGAAGTACAAGATCAAGGTCGGTCTGCACGGTGAGACCGGCGAGCCGAAGATCTTCGCCGGAGGCGATATCGCCAACCCGACCAAAGACGCAATCAGCGCCATAGCCGACGGGCATCGAGCCGCCAAGGGTATCGACGCCTATCTGCAGGGCAAGAAAAAGGAGGCCTAACAATGCCGCAGGCAAATTACGAGGAAATCATCGACTTCGCCATCAAGCGGGAGAAAGAAGCGGTGCAGTTCTACACCGAGCTCGAGCATATCGCCCATTTCGCCTCACAGAAAGAGCTGCTCGCCGAGATACGGGGGATGGAAGAGGGGCACGTGAAGATCCTGGAAAACCTCAAGAACAAATCCCTGGAGGTGATCAAGTCTCATCCGGCGCCCAAATTTTCCCCATCCACCTATCTGGTGGAGGCGCAGCCGGCGGCGGATATGACCTATCAGGACATTTTAATCATCGGTATGAAAAGGGAGGACCGTTCCCACGCCCTCTACGAGGAGCTGCGCCAGCAGACCGACAACCCGAAGCTGATCGAGACCTTCGAAATGCTGGCCGGCGAGGAGTCCAAGCACAAGCGCTTCTTCGAGGATCTCTACGACAAATACGTCCAGCCGGACAATTAGATATCAACTAAACATCAACTGGCGGACATCCATAGTGTTCGAGTTCGTACCGGCCCCTCCCTCAAGTGGAGGGGCTTTTTTTGTTGGGGGGAAAGCTCCGCCGCCGTCGGCGGTCTGCAGCCTTACCGCACTTCCCGCTTGAGCTTCTCTTCAAAGCGCTGCAGCGCCTTGCCGGTGAGGGGGTTCTCACGACCATCGAGCAGGGCCCGTAAAGCTTGTCTTTCGCTTGCCGCGAAGGTGACCGCTTCCAGCACGTGCTCTTGAAACGCCTCGCAGGAGAGGGGGGCTACTTTTTTTGTTATTTCATAGATGACTTCGGCGTAACGGCGGATCTCCAGCTGGGCGTGGGGGTCCATGCGGAGCTTGAGAAAATGAAAAAGGTTGCGCAGGTCGATCTGCCAGTACCACTGGGTGTAGAGGCTCAAAGGCAGGTTGATCCGGGCGAGTTCCCGGGCCACCCCGGCGCCGAGATGGGCCTGGTAGTCCTGGTAAGCTCTCTTCTGCTGTCCGACGAACTCCGCCTGGAGCTTGGCCTGCTCTTGGGGGTCCAGGGTTACGTCGCTGCGGCCCTGCTTGTTGTCGCTGCTCTGGGTGGCGATGTCTCCCCCGGCGGGGATGTAGAACTCGTCCTCCATCACGCTGTAGCGTCCGGATATTTCGTTGACTCGGGCGGTACGGTGGCGGATCCACTGCCGGGCCACGAAGAGGGGCATTTTGACGTGAAAGGTGAGCACCACCTGTTCGAAGGGCGAGCTGTGCTCGTTGCGCATCAGGTAGTTGATGAGCCCGCGGTCCTCCCGGTAAGTTTTGGTCCCGCTGCCGTAGGAGACTCGGGCAGCTTGGACGACGCGACCGTCCCCGCCCATGTAGTCCACAAGACGGACGAAGCCCTTGTCGAGCACGGGAAACTCCTGGTCCATAATTTCTTCTGCCGCGGCTACTGTTTCGTGGGCCATCTGCTGCTCCATGATCTCAAATTTATTACTGGATCATAGCATGGTCGGGTACCTGCCGTCTAACCCTCCGCCGTGTGCCTTTATCTTTATAACGTATGAATCCGTATTGGAAGGGCGTCGCCGCGGCGGGATTTTTTACATATACCCCATGAGCTTCAAGGCCAAGGCGGCCCCGGCGGAGCAGGCGGTCTCGGTGCGCAAAACGCGCCGACCGATTTGTACCGGGCGGTAACTGGATTCGGTGAATATCCGACGTTCGCGTTCGCTCCAGCCCCGCTCAGAGCCGACGGCGAGGATCACCGGGCGGTCGGTGCTCTGGGGCAGGTCTAACACAGCTCCGTCGGTGGTGTTGTCCAGCAGAAACTTATGGGCCTCGACGGCGGCTGTTTCAGTGGGAGCCGCCTTTGCGATCGCCGTCGGCAGGTCGTCGCAGAGGGACACTTCCGGCATCACCGTCGCTCCGGCGGTCTGCAGGCCGTTTATCAGGTAGTCCCGGTACTCGCCTTTGATCCAGAGATTGGCTCGGCGGTAGGAGCGCTCGCCGGTGTCGGTGACGGTGAAGACGAGTCGGCTCACTCCCAGGCTCGCCGCCTCGCGGAGGATTCTTTTGGCGGAGATGGGGCGGACGAAGCCGATGATCAACGTGAGGGGGTAGGGGGTGACGGGGGCTCCGGTTGGCGTCCAATGCAACTGGTAGCCCCCCGGATCCGTATCGGTGATCTCTACCTCGCCCACCGGGCCGTTGACGATGCCGGCGCGAAACCTATCGCCGGCCTGGAGCTTGAGAATTCTTTTGATATGTCTGCCCCGGGGATCTGTGAGAGAAATGTATTTTGGTGTATCCTCGAAAAGTATTATATTCATTATACTGCTCTAAAA
>DSBN01000163.1 GCA_011046055.1 Sediminispirochaeta sp.
AGTGCTCCTATCTGCTGGTCAAGTTGTGCTTTGTCGGCGGTGTAGAAAATACCCTCCACCAGGGATGCCTTTGTCGATGCCATACTATATTATTCCCAACTTGCCCAAATCATGCAATCCTTCGTTCTATTTTTGGTTTCGGGGTGAACCGGTGAGCCGCTGGAGCCTCTCGGGATCGAGCCTGATGCTGATGTTCTTCTCCTGGGTCGGTATGACCAAACCCTGCTTCCCCTCCTTCACCCGGCGCAGGTATTTGACCTGGGTGTAGTAGAGGTCCCCTTGACCGGCGTGTTTTGCCTTCGAGTAGTGCAGGGCCAGGTTGCCCGCATCCAACAGGGTCTCCAGGGGGACGGATTTGCCGGATTTGTGCTTGATGAACACGTACGCGCCGGGGAAGTCCCGGCCGTGCATCCAGTAGTCGTTGCCCCGGACATAGTGGCGCAGAAGGCTGTCGTTTTCTTTGGCGTTACGACCCACCAGAAGGATGAAACCATGGGACTCGAAGCGCAATCCCGGCAAAGTGACCTGGGAAGAGGAGGCTTTCTTTGGCTGGTAGGTATCGATGAGCTCCTGCAGGTGTTCGATCTTTGCTGAACCCGACGGCTCTTCGGCAAGTCTCCGCCGCTCCTCTTCGATCGCGGTATGGGAGGAGCGGAGGCTCTCCAGTTCCTGTTGCAGATACCCTTTTTTTGTATTGAGTTTACGGTAGCGGCGGTAGTATTTTTCGGCGTTCTCCTGGGGGCTGAGTTTGGGATCGAGCTCTATTTCAATGGTGCCGTTGTCGTGGTAGAAGTCCGTCAAGCGTACCGTTCTGCTGCCCCAGTCGATGGCGTGGATATGGGAGGTCAAAATGTCTCCCAGTTCCCGGTATCTTTCAGCCTCATCGCCGTACTCCTCTTCTCGCTGGAGTTCTTCGATCTTCTCTTCGATACTTTTAATCTGCTTCTGGAACAGGCGCTCCAATTTTTCCTGAAGCCGCTTCTCTTCCTCGTCCAATTCGCGCTGCAGGTACTCCTCTTCGATGCTCTGGTTGAAACTCTTGTCCGCGGGAAAGGGGCGAATGCTGAACTCCCGCTCCGGTTTACCCCGGTCGGAATTTGCTTTCTGAATCAACTCCTCCGGCGCGAAGTGCAGTCCCGACACCTCTCCTCGGTTTGGCCTCCGGTAGAAGGCGTCCAGAATCCGGTGCTCCTCATCGGTGAGGATGATGTTCCCCGCACCGCCCCAGAGGCGCAAAAAGAGAAAGCTCCTCTCACCGCCGCGGAGTACTTCCAGACGGACGATACGCTCCTTCCGTACCTGTTCGGCTTCTACTATGCGGCCGCCCTGAATTCTGGAGCGGAGCAGCTGGGCGAAACGCTGCAGGCTCACTCTATTCTTTATTGGATGACTCTGAGCGTGGAGTCTGGTTTTCCCCTGGGCTAAGGAGACGAGCAGAGAGAACCGTCGGCCGGGAGCGTAAAGCTCGAGGAGGAGGGTGCGAAAGTCAGGCTGTTTGATCTTCTGGATCGAACAGTTCTCCAGTTGGAGCTCTTCGAGGATGAGGTCTATCTCTTTCCAGTTCAGAGACATAGGCTTATTCCACGCCTTGGGTCCGAAGACTCTCCAGAAAGAGCTCCGCGTCTTGGTTGCTGTAGAAAACCAAGTAGACTATCCGGGGTTTGTGGTGCTGCTGCAGGAAATCCTTGATACTGCCGTAGGCGATGAGGGCGGCCCTGGATTTTGGAAAACCGTAGACGCCGGTGCTGATGGCTGGAAAGGCTATACTATCGAAGCCGGATTCGGCGGCCAGCTTCAGAGAGTTCTCATAAGCGGCGGTCAGTTCTTCATCCTCACCACGTCCGCCTCCATGCCACACCGGACCGACTGTATGGATCACCTTCGGCGCCGCCAAGTTGCCGCCGGTGGTGATGACCGCCTTCCCGGTGGGAAGCCCCTGGGGGTAATAGTGAGCACGGATCTGCTTGCACTCCTCCAGGATTTTCGGTCCTCCCTGGCGGTGGATGGCTCCGTCCACGCCGCCGCCGCCGAGAAGGCTGGAATTGGCGGCGTTTACGATAGCGTCGACCTCCATTTCGGTAATATCTCCGGTGGTCACAACTATCCTTCCCTCTAGAAACTCCCTCATATTCGACCTCCCTCGTACTAATCTCTCTCCAGAGACAAAGCTTCTAGGGTATCGATAAATACCCGCATCTCTTCGTCGGTTCCCACGCTTATTCTAATATAATCCTCGATTCCCCGCTGGGCAAAGTGTCTGACCAGTATGCCCCGGCTCTTGAGATCCTCGTAGATCGCCCGTCCTTCGGTACCAGGCAGTTGGGCAAAGAGAAAATTGGCTTTAGATGGGATAACCTGCCATCCCAACCGCCGCAATTCACGGCTGCACCACTCACGGGTCTGGGATACTCTAAGACGTTGTCTACGGAAAGTATCCTCGTCTTCTATCGAAGCGATAGCCAGACTTTGACTCAGTCGATTGAGGGGATAGCTGTTGAAGGAGTCCTTGACTCGTACCAGGGTTTCGATGAGCTCCACGTCTCCCAGGGCGTATCCAATCCTGGCTCCGGCGAGGGAGCGGCTTTTAGAGAAGGTTCTCACGATCAAAAGATTGGGATGGTCCCCTAACAGCGGGAGGGCCGTCTCGGCGCCGAAATCTACGTAGGCTTCGTCGACCACCAGTAGACGTTGCCTTGGTACCTTGCTCAGCAGGTCCTTTATCTCCTCTAGAGAGACGTCCCTCCCGGTTGGTGCGTTGGGGTTGGGAAAAATGATTCCCGAATACCTTTCGTGTGTTGAGAATCGTTTCAGATCGAGACGAAAATCCCGGTCCATTTCTACTTTCTCGAAGTCCAAACCGTAGAATCGGCAGTACACGGGGTAGAAGCTGTAGCTGTACTGGGGGAAAAGTACTGGTCCGTTGTTCGGGTCGAAGAAGGCGTAAAAAATAAAGGAGAGCAGCTCGTCCGAACCATTGGCGGTGAAAACTTTGGCGGGGTTCAATCGGTGGTAGCGAGCCAGCGCCTCCCGCAGTTTTGTTGACTTGGGGTCCGGGTAGAGACGAAGATCCTGCCAGCGGTAAGAGGCCAGCAAGTCCCGAATCTCCGCACTGGGGGGGTAAGGGTTTTCGTTGGTGTTGAGTTTTATATACTCCCTGTCTTGAATCTGTTCTCCCGGGGTGTAGGGGCGCAGCGCCCGAGCCCGGTTGGAAACGATACTCTCGTTCAATCTCCACTTCCTTTTCTTTTCGGATAAATCAAATTGCGTATCTCCGCAGCCATATAGAAACTGCCGATCACCAGGATAGGCCGGGTATCGGCGGAGAGCTCAAAGGCCCGTTGCAGGGCCTTTGATGGTTCGACCAGCAGATGGGTGGATATCTCCAGCTCGCCGAAAACATTTTGTACCTGCTCCGGGGCGTTCGGTTTGAAGTGTCCCGGGGTAGAGATAATGATCTGGTCGAAGGTCTCCCCGATCAAGCCGGCCATACCACGAATGTCCTTGCCCTCCACGGCACCGAAGATACAGATGCCGTCGGTACCGAAGACAGCTTTGAAGGTCTCCAGAGCCTGGGATACCGACACTGGTGTGTGCGCTCCATCCAGAACGATGGGCGGTTTTTTTCGAACCAGCTCAAGACGTCCGGGGAGACGGGTCTCCGATAGTGCAGCCACTATCAGAGGCCACTTTTTTTCTATCTCAGCAGCTGGGCCGCTTGGTAGAAGCTGCCTTTCGATCACGTACTTGATCACACTCAAGGCCAGCGCGGCGTTCTGGCTCTGGAATACTCCCATCATTCTCAGCTTGCCTCTGGCCTCCGGGGGAGTTGCAGCCGAATCTGCTCCTTCATTCTCGCCGATCCAACCTTCTTTCCACGTAATCTCAAAACTGCTGCCGTCGGTTCCGTTGTGGCTGCTGAATGTTTCGATGACTTCGGGCAGGTAGTAGATTCGGCTGGAGTTCTCCCCCGCCCGCCGACGGAATACCTCCAGGGCTTCGGGGTACCTCTGCGGCGCCACAAAGACCGTCTTTTTTTCTTTGATGATCCCCGCCTTTTCGGAAGCGATCTGGGCGATATCGCGACCGAGCACATCGGAGTGTTCAAGCTCGATTGGGGTGATCACGCTGAGCAGCGGTTGGATCACGTTGGTGGCGTCCAAGCGGCCTCCAATTCCCGTCTCGATGACCGCCGCGCCGCAGCCCGCCGCTCGGAAGATCATGAAGGCGAGGAGGGTCAGCAGTTCGAAGGCCGTCGGCTCGGCCTCATCCGGCTCCTGGGTGCGGGCGAAGTCGGGGAGGGCCTTTATCAGTCTGTTCCCCTCGCTGATATAAAACTGATCCGGAAAAAAGGCACCCGCCTGGGTGATCCGCTCCCGGTAGTCGCTGACGTGGGGCGAGCTGTAGAGACCGGTCTTGATTCCCAGTGCCTGCAGTCCCTGGGCCAGAAAAGCTCCGGTGCTCCCCTTGCCCTTGCTCCCGGCGATATGGATGCAGGGGAGCGATGCTTCGGGATTTTCGAAAAAATCGAGCAGCGACCTCATTCTATCGAGGCGAAACTCGCGGATCCTCTGCTTCTGACGCCGTTCGAAGTTCACAAAGGAGCCGAGGTAGTCGAATAGCTCCTCGGTGGTCTGGATC
>DSBN01000161.1 GCA_011046055.1 Sediminispirochaeta sp.
ATCCCCATCTCGTACAGGCCGTGCCCTCCCTCGTGTATGCTTCCGAACAGGGCGTTCAACAGATCGTCTTCGTTGAACCGGGTGGTCAGTCGTACATCCTTGCCGCCCACCGCGGTGGTGAAGGGATGGGCGCTCTCATCGAGTCTTCCCCGGTTGAAGTCATACCCCATATCCCGAAGGACCCTGAGACTAAACTCACGTTGGCGATCCCGCGGGTAGTGGCGGTAGCGAAACCGGTCATCCACCCCCCTTGTAGCGGTAGACAGCCGCTCTACCATGGGGCGAAGATTCCGCTGGAGTTGAGTAAAAACTCTGGACACCTCCGCAGCGCTCATCCCCGGCTCGAACTCGTCCAGCAGCGCGTCGTAGGCTTCCCGGTCATAAGAAAGAGCCTCAGCCTTTTCCAGATTCAGATCCAGAATCTTCTGGAGGAAGGGCTCAAAATCGACAAAGCTGTTTTTCTTCCTCGCCTCCACCCATGCGGCTTGACCGCGGCTGGTGGCGATAGCCATCTCGGTCACCAGACGGCGCGGCAGCTTGGCCGCCTGAACCCAGCTGCGGGAGAAGGCGCGCAGAAAGGCTTTCTCCTCGAAATCCGGGTTCCCTTCCTCCAGCTCAAGCTGCTCATCTTCCCGATAGCCGGCTTGGTGGAGAAGCTCTTCGATCTGGGGCTGGGTCAAACGGTCGTGGATGATCCCCTCCAACAGGGCAATCTGATCGGATCGCTCCGCGATCGCCTCGGAGGGCATCCCCGTCTCCTGATCCCACTGAAGCAGGGCGGCGGAGTGTCGCAGCAGCTGCACTTCATGATCAATTTCCCGAAGTTTTTGTAACTCTTTTTTCATGTTTCCCTCTGTTATTCTCGAAAGCCCGCTTTCCTAGAGCTCTTCCTTATTCTCAATCTTCTGCCGGGTGAAGGAGATGAACTCTTCGATGCTCATCACCTCCTGCTGGTTCCCGCTCCTTCGCCGTAGGGAGACGCTCCGGCTCTCACGCTCCTTCTCACCTACTATCAGCATGTAGGGTATTTTCTCCTGCTGCGCTTCGCGGATTTTGGCGTTCATCCGGGCTTCGCTCACGTCGACCTCCGCCCGCAGTCCGGCGGCCAGCAACTGGGCCTTGAGCTCGCGAGCGTAGTCGTTGAAGGCTTCGGCTACGGGGATAATCCTCGCCTGCACCGGAGCCAGCCAGACCGGGAAAGCACCGCCGTAGTGCTCCACCAGAACCCCGAAAAAGCGCTCGATGGAACCGAGCAGGGCCCGATGCACCATATAGGGACGCTTCTCTTTGCCGTCGCGATCGACGAAGGTCATGTCGAACCTCTCGGGGAGGTTGAAATCGAACTGGACGGTGGTCATCTGCCATTCACGGCCGAGGGCGTCTTTGATTTTCAAGTCGATCTTCGGACCATAAAATGCACCGCCGCCCTCATCGACTTCGTAGTCCAAGCCTTCGGCCTCGATAGCCTTTCGCAGCGACTCGGTAGCCTGCTGCCAGGAGGCGTCGTCACCAACGCTCTTGCCCTCGCCGGGGCGGGTGGCCAGATATGCCTTGATGTCGGAGAAACCAAAGGCCTTCCACATGTGCAGGGAGAAACGCAGCACTTCCAGGATCTCATCCTCGATCTGATCGGGGGTGCAGAAAATATGGGCGTCATCCTGGGTGAAGCCGCGTACTCTCAGCAGGCCGTGCAGAACACCGGACCTCTCGTAGCGGTAGACGGTTCCCAATTCAGCCCAGCGCAGAGGCAGCTCGCGGTATGAGCGCAGGCCGTTTTTGTAGATCATGATGTGGAAGGGACAGTTCATCGGCTTGATGTAGTAATCGTTCTCGTCGACCTTCATCGGGCTGTACATGTTTTCGTTGTAGAAACCCAGGTGTCCAGAAGTCTCCCAGAGCCAGGATTTGCCCACATGGGGGCTGTAGAGAAGCTCGTAGCCGTTTTTGAGGTGCTCCGCCCGCCAATAATCCTCGATGGCCAGCCGAATGCGTCCTCCCTTGGGGTGCCAATATATGAGTCCCGGACCGGCCTCCTCGTGGGTCGAGAACAGATCGAGCTCCTTGCCCAGGCGGCGATGGTCTCTTTTCTTGATATCCTCCAGCCGCTGCAGGTACTGCCTCAGCTCCTTGGGGTTGTTCCAGGCGGTCCCGTAGATTCGGGTGAGCATCTGGTTTTTCTCATCTCCCCGCCAGTACGCCCCGGCGATACTCAGGAGCTGGAAAGCCTGGGGATTCAACTCCTTGGTACTCTCCACATGGGGGCCGCGGCAGAGGTCGGTAAAGTTGCCCTGGGTGTACATCGAGACCTCCTCCTCCGGTCCGATGGCCTCCAGAAGCTCCAGCTTGTAGTCCTGCTTCTGCTGCCGGAAGAACTCTTCCGCCTCTTTTCGAGAGACCGCCTTTCGTTGGAACTCCTGCCCCTCCTTGATGATTCGCCGCATTCGCTCGCTGATATCCTCCAGATCCTCTTCAGTCAGGGGGCGGGGCAGCTCAAAGTCGTAATAAAACCCGTCCTCAATAGCCGGCCCTATGGCTATCTTGGTCTCTGGAAACTTTTCCAACACCGCCTCGGCCATGACGTGGGCCATGGAGTGACGAACCTTGTGCAGTTTATCCTCAGTCATATTCTTAATCCTCCTATTGTACCTTCTTTCCTCTCGATACCATGTATTCACGCATACCCGAAAAAGGGCGAAAAAAAACCTCTCGGTTTTTCACCCTCACACCAATGTGTAAGGACGAAAAGCCGAGAGGCTCTCCGCGGTCCCACCTTACTTCCGGCACCGCTTTCTCCAATGGCGCGACGCCGGCTCTCGATTCCGATCCTCTGACGTGGGATACCCGGCCCTACTTAATGATCTCGTCCGTAGGGGACGAAACGTTCCGTGGGCAGCTCGGGAGGGGTTTTCGAAAGAGGCGACCAGGTACCTTCCAGCCCCGGGGCATCATCCCCCACGGGTACCCTCTCTGTGGCCCGCCGATTCATTCTACTCGTCTCCGTCAACGCTTTGTAACAATAATGCGAAAACTAATTTCTCGTGTCAAGTCGGAGCGATAGATTTTCCCCTATTTTTCAGCACAATCCGCCAATACCTGCTGCACGCGATCCATGGTACGACGATGGCAGTTCTCCAACTTGATCGTGTTCTCTCCAAGGGAGAGTACGACTCTACCGAAAAAGAGTCCTTTGCGGACGGAAAAATCCGTCATATCCGCATACAACACCTTGCGAGTCTGCTGCCCGTTGACCAGGTGTACGTGGATGAAGTAAGCGGCCTCTTTCCCAAAAACCACCATCCAGCGTTTTCCAGCACTGATTCCGGCGGTGGCAGCCTCTATGCTCTCCTCTTGGGGCAATATCCGGGGGAGGACCTTCAGCTCCGGTCGGTAATGAAACAGGTCCCAGAGATTCAGCTCTTTCAACCTGGTGATATGCGGTGCTTTATCCATACTCTCACTCCTGGTATAATAGTTTCTCATGCTGCTTCGCAGCACTCGAAACAATGAAAACAGCCGGGTACGGCTCTTTTCATATTAGGCTATCATAAAGAGGGGTGAAGAATCGAGATGACCAATCACGTATTTGCGAAAAATCCAATCCTGCTCATCGGCGGAGGAGTCGGACCTATGGCCGGCGTGGAGCTGCACAAGAAAATTATCGAAAATACCCGAACCGAAGGTTCGGATCAGGACCATTTCAACCTGATCCACCTCTCCTTCTCCAGTCTCATAGAGGACCGGACCAAGTATGTGCTGGGAGAATCATCGAACAACCCAGGCTCGGCGATGGCCGAGATCGTCCGCCGAGCTGCTCTGGGCTTCGTCGAGCAGGGAGACGATTCTCAGAATCCCATAGTCCTGGGCATACCCTGCAACACCTTCCACGCTCCGGTAATCTGGGGTAGTTTCATTGAATCTCTGGGCTCATTGCGTGAACGCGTACAGATACTCCATATGCTCCACGAGAGCCTCTCCCTCCTCCGAGATCGAGTCCCTAAAGCAAAAAAGATCGGCCTGCTTTCCACCACCGGGACTAGAGAGAGCGGTCTCTGGTATAATCTGCTGGAATCTTCAGCCTACGAAGTGCTCCAAGTCAACGAGCGGAATCAAGAGCTGGTGCACGAGGCGATTTATCACCGCCAGTGGGGCCTGAAGGCGCAGAGCCCCGCCTCACCGAGGGCTGTAGAACGCCTGCAGGCAATCACCAGAGAGTTGATCGCCGTCGGAGCCGAAGCGATCATCCTGGGCTGTACGGAGCTGCCACTGGCGCTCCCGCAGGCAAGCTTTGATGGGGTACCCCTCGTCGATCCGGTGCTGGCCCTGGCCCGCGCGATGATCAGCCGGGCCGATGCAAAGAAACTACTCTAGAGTACTAGAGTAGCATCATTTCCTACTCATCACCAAAGGTCCAGGTGTCGTAAGCTATCACCTGGTCCTGCGCTTTGCGGTTACGGGCCGAACGTTCGGATTTCCGGTGGTCTTCGTTGAGCTGCGAGTCATCCTCCGAGGGGTAGCCTAAAATCAACAGGGTTGTTTGTTGAAGCAGGAGGGGGCGTAAGTGGCCCCGGTCATTATTCTTTCGAGCACCTCTTGGGGGATCTCCCTGTCG
>DSBN01000208.1 GCA_011046055.1 Sediminispirochaeta sp.
CCGGGATGGGTATCGGGGCGGCAATGGCCGGGCTCCGGCCCGTGGTCGAGTGGATGACTTTCAACTTTTCTCTGATGGCGGTGGACCAGGTCTTCAACAACGCCGCCAAGAACCTCTATATGTCCGGAGGACAGATGAAGACGCCGATAGTCTTCCGCGGTCCCAACGGCCCGGCGGAGTACCTGGCCTCCCAGCACTCCCAAGCCCTGCAGTCGATCTACGCCCACGTCCCGGGTCTTATCATTGTAGCTCCTTCCACTCCGTACGACGCCAAGGGGCTGCTCAAGTCCTCGATCCGCGACGATAACCCGGTGCTCTTTCTGGAATCGGAGTTGATGTACCAGTGGAAGGGCGAGGTTCCGGAGGATGAGTACCTGGTCCCCATCGGCGAGGCGGATATAAAAAGGCCGGGAAGCGACGTGACTCTCGTCTCTTACTCCAAACCCACCCGGATGGTGCTGGAAGCGGCGGAGAGTTTGGCAAAAGAGGGAATCGAGGCCGAAGTGGTGGACCTGCGAAGCATCCGCCCCTTGGACGAGGAGAAGATATACGAATCGGTGCGCAAAACCAACCGTTGCGTGGTGATCGACGAAGCTTGGCCCTTCGCTTCGGTGGGCTCGCACATCTCCTGGTTGGTTTCCAGGAACTGTTTCGACTACCTGGACGCCCCGGTTGAGTTGTTGAGCAGCGAGGACGTGCCGATGCCCTACAACCACAGCCTGGAACTGGCGGCACAACCCTCGGTGGACAAGGTCAAGAAGGCGGTCAAATTCGTTTTGTACCTGGAGGATTAGTATGGCAGAGAAGTTACCGATGTTGGCCCTTTCGCCGACTATGGAACAAGGCACCATAGTGGCTTGGCATAAGAAAGAGGGAGACAGCGTCTCTTCGGGAGATGTGGTCTGCGAAGTGGAGACCGACAAGGCCACCATGGATTACGAAGCGATACAGGAGGGAACTCTGCTGAAAATAATCATCGGCGAGGGAGAGAGTGTGGCCGTCGGTCAGACCATCGCCATCGTCGGCCAGGAGGGGGAAGATATATCCGAGCTCCTGTCGGAGGCAAAAAGCGCCGGATCAGCCCCCCAGGAGAAGGAGGCGCCGGCGGTAGAGAACCGGAAACCGGAGCGCTCCTCCGACACCGCCTCTCCAGCGCCCGCCGCACCGAGCTCCTCGCGTGCCCCGAGCTCCTCGCGTGCCCCGAGCAACCGGAGCAGCCCGCCTCCCAAGGGGGCTGAAGGCGACGGCGACCAGCGCCTCAAGGCCTCCCCCCTGGCCCGACGACTGGCCCAGGAGGCGGGGATCGAACTCTCCACTATCCAGGGAAGCGGGCCCGGCGGACGAGTGGTGAAGAGAGACGTCGAAGCCGCCGAGAGCGCCGGGGGAGCCGAGATCCCCGCGGCAGCGACAGCGACAGCGACAATGGTGGCGGAGGACAGCTTCATCCCGGTGGGTCAGAAGCGGAGAATCATCGCCCAGAGACTTTTGGAGTCCAAGTTCAGCGCCCCCCACTACTATCTGAGCCTCTCCGTCTCCACCGACCCGATGATGGAGTTTCGGGAGAAGATCAACCTGTCCCGGCGGAAGAAAGATCAGCCCAAGCTCTCCCTGAACTCGCTGCTGATCAAACTGAGCGCCGAGACTATCAAAAAGCATCGGATCATTAACTCCTCCTGGGAGGAGGATCGGATCCGCCTCTTCGGCTCCATCGATATCTCCCTGGCGGTCGCCTTGGAGGACGGATTGATCAGCCCGGTGATCCGTGACTGCGGCAACAAGGGCTTGAACGAGATCGACCAAGAGCTTCAAGTCTTGGTCGATCGTGCCAGGTCGGGAAAGCTGGAGCCGGAAGAGTACACCGGAGCCGGATTCACCATCAGCAACCTCGGCGCCTACGGTATCGAGGAGTTTACCGCCATCATCAACCCGCCGGCTTCGGCCATTCTGGCGGTCGGAGCGATCACCCGGGAAGCCTATGAGCTTGATGAGAATTCGATTTCGTTCGATAATAGGATAAAACTCACCCTCTCCTGCGACCATCGGATTATCGACGGTGCGGTGGGGGCGCAATTTTTGCGGGATCTCAAAGAGACAATTGAGAATCCCTTTCACTTGTTACTATAGGAGGTAATATGGCTTTTAAGTACGATCTGGCGATACTCGGTGCCGGGCCGGGAGGATACGTGGGGGCGATCAGGGCGGCTCAGCTGGGCCTATCGGTCTGTGTGATCGAAAAAGACAAGGCCGGCGGGGTCTGCCTGAACATGGGCTGCATTCCGTCCAAGGCCTATATCCATCAAGCGGAGATATTCAGCTCCATAGGAAAACTCCAGCAACTGGGTGTTTCGGTCGACCTCGGCGGATTCGACTACGCCAAGGTACAGGCTGAAACTCGAAAGGCCGCGGACACGCTCTCCAAAGGCGTGGAGTTTCTACTGAAAAAAAATAAGGTCCAGCTGGTTCAAGGTGAGGGAGTGATCACCGGAGCCCACGAAATCACCGTCGACGGGGAGCAGAAAATCAGCGCCGACAAGATACTCATCGCCACCGGCTCCAGTCCCAAGGAGATACCGGGTTTCGAGGTCGATGGAAAGAGCATCATGAACAGCGATGATATCCTGATGCGTACCGATCTGCCGAAGAGCTTGATAATCCTCGGCGCCGGCGCCATCGGCTGCGAGTTCGCCCACATCATGAACTCCTTTGGAGTCGAGGTACAGCTGGTGGAGATGCTCGACCATATACTGCCCGCCGAAGACGAAGAGACCGCCAAGGTCCTGGCCCGCTCCTTCAAAAAGCGAAAGATCAAAATGTACACCGGAACCAAGGCTTCGGCTCCACGCAAGGAGGGAGACAAGGTTCTGCTGGATATCGAGAACAAAAAGGGCGCTCAGACCATAGAGGCCGAAAGTCTCTTGGTCGTGGTGGGCCGGGGTCCCAATACCGCGAACATCGGCCTGGAGAACGTGGGTATCTCTACTGAGAGAGGTTTTATTCCGGTGGGTGATTACTACCGGACCAGTGTGGAATCGATTTACGCCGTTGGGGACGTCGTCGCTTCTCCGCTGCTGGCTCACGTAGCCTCCAAAGAGGCGGAGATCGCGGTGGAGTATATGGCCGGTCAGGCCAAGGCAGCCAGACTCGATCCGACGCTGATTCCCACGGGCGTCTACACCGAGCCTGAGGTGGCCGGCTTCGGATACACCGAAGATAGTGCCAAGGAGGCGGGTTTCGAGGCGGCCGCCTCGGTCTTTCCCATCCGCGGGGCCGGAAAATCCGTCGCCGTGGAAAAGCCGGAGGGACAGGTCAAAATAGTCTACGATGCCAATACCAAAGAGATCCTGGGCGGCCGGATCGTCGGAACACAGGCCACCGATCTGATTCACGAGCTGCTCTTGGCCCGCTCTTCCGAGCTCCTCCCCGAGGACATCGCCGAGATGATCCACGCCCACCCCACCCTTTCGGAGGCGATAATGGAGGCGGCCAAGGGGGTGGACGGCGCGCCGATTCACGCCTGATCTTCTTCGGAGGGCGCAGAGGTATCGAAAAACCAATTCAAAAATAAAGGAGGGAGCAGAAGTATGGAAGAGAGACAGAGCACCAAAATGGGAGGAAACATCATCACCCTGATCGGTCCGCAGCTGGCAGTGGGGGACCAGGCTCCCGATTTTGTCGTTTTGGACAACAGTCTGATGCCGAAGGAGCTGGCTGATTTTCAGGGCAAAACCAAACTCATCAGCGTAGTACCCTCGCTGGATACCGGAGTCTGTGATGCCCAGACCAGGAAGTTCAACGAGATCGCCACGGGGTTTTCGCCGGAGGTTGAAGTCTTGACTATCAGTATGGACCTCCCCTTCGCCCAGAAGAGGTGGTGCGGAGCAGCGGGAGTGGACCGGGTAGAGACTCTCTCGGACCATCGTTACGCCAGTTTTGGAGAAAACTACGGGGTCTTGATCAAAGAGCTAAGGCTGCTCAACCGAAGTATCTTTCTCATCGACAAGGACGATATCATCCGATATATCGAAATAGTCGAAGAGAACCACAACCACCCGAACTACGAGGAAGCTTTGGCGGCGGTTGAATCGCTCTGAGCATGGAGTTTAGCCCAAACAACGCAAAAGCCGGTCCTTCCCGTTGGGGAGACCGGCTTTTGTTTTCACTAGGATTAGTATTGTTGGTTTCGGCTACTTTTTCTCTTCGGTGGCGTGTGCCGTATCAACGTTCTCTCGGTTCCACTGCACAAGGCCGAAGACAATAATTCCTATGGTTGTAAAAAAAATAACTGCCTGAGCGATTGAGACTAAAGTATCCGATGGACTCACCTTTGTACTCCTACTTGAAATATGATTTCATCTCCCCGATCATACCATAAAGATCGGACGAAGCAAAGCCTTTCATGAACATTTCTTCCTACCATACATAAACCCTCCACTCTTGAGGGCCCTCCTCGGGAGCGCTCCACCCAGGATAGGTATTAAGCTCCAGACCGTCGGGACGCACATAGGTGAAATGGCTCCCATAGTTGGCGACCAGGCTGTACTCCTTCGCTCCCGTGCTGAGGTCCGTACGACCGCCGAGAAAATCATTGATATCCTCC
>DSBN01000217.1 GCA_011046055.1 Sediminispirochaeta sp.
CTATTTCCGGTATCCAGCGGCGTGGACGAGGAGACGGAGGCTCCGTCGCGAGAGCTGACCGCGGCGGCGGAGAGGGAAGTTCGGAGTTTCAAGATGCTTCTGGGGGAGCAGAGAGAAGCTGCGTCTTTACACCGCTCGGTGCTGGAGGCGCACAAAAGCATCGACGCCATGGTCGAGGCGCTTTCACGGCGCTCAACAGCGCGGAAGCGGGAGATCCGGCTAAGTGAGCAGAGCCTGCTCTCGTTGGATTCGGAAAGTTTCGAACAGGTGAACGGGAGTGTTCTTCTGCGGAGACTGGCGGATATGGAGAGCAGCGGGAGTTTGTCCGGCAATCTGCAGCGCTTAGCATGGGCGTACTACTACAAGAATTCCTCCTCCGTCGATCCGGCGGGTGCGTCGACGAATCAGATATACCGCAAGCTGAAGAACAAAATCGACTTCTCCGAACAGGAGGCGCTGATGGGACGGGCTGAAAAGGAGTACCGGGCGGTAAAAAACTCGTCCTCCTTGTCCAAGACCTTTCAAAACTACGCCGACTACCTGCAGGAGTCGAATGCTCAAGGTTCTTTGATCCACCGGGCTATGGTCGAGGACCTGGGAAAGGTTCTGTTCAGCTCTATCCAGAAAGAGGCGAGTAGGAAGATCGACAAGCTCGAGGACCAAAGGGCGGTGATGATAGGGCAGGCCGCCTACTACGGTACCTTGGCCACCGCGTGCTACGCAACGCTCAATTTTATCGGCGGTGCGAGCTTCACCGCTATGGCTGCCGGTTTCGCCGTCGCGGCTGCTGAGACCAACACAAAAATCGATGATATCTCGCAGTTGAAAAAATCGCTGAGCGAGCAGTCCGTGAGCGGAATCGAAGAGAGAAGAGATTTTCGAAGGGGACTGCGGAGGGTGATGAACAGCCGAGAAGAGCTGCAGGGGATAGAGTCGGAGTTGGTCTATCTGCGTGATTCTAAACGAAGCGTCGATCAGTGGCAGCGGGATATGACCAGCGGAGGGGAGCTGGCCGCGCTCTTCGACCAACAGGAGAGACAGGAGATATCCCGGTTCCTGGCGTCCGATGAGGCTGATGAAAAATATCGACTGGACGAGTTGATCCGAGGGCTGCAGGAAAAGACTGAATCCCGGTCTTCCATGTTGACCCAGGAGCTGAGGACTATCCTCGATTCGAGTATGCGGACTCTGCGCTCCGTACGACGGGAAGTTTTAAAGCAGGGGTGGAGTGCAAACTGGGAGAGAGGATTGCAGGCGGCGGCTCTGGTCGATCTGGGGGTGAGGGAAAACTCCGGGGACTGGAGTGATGTGGAGTTGAGCTCTCTGGGTTTAGAGTTGGAAAATAAGGTGATGGCGCTAGAGCTGAGAGGGCGGAGTTTTTCCGACCTTCGGCAAAGGCGGGCCGCGGAGTGGCAGGTCCTGTCACAAGCCCTGTTCCAGGAAAAGCTCGCCCAATGGATGGGGTACGAAGAGGAGTTGAAGGCTTCAGCTCGAGAGTGGGAACGGAACTTTCGTCAAGATTACCAGCGTAAAAGTGAGGCTTGGGACGGAAGGGTGGAGCTCTTTTACCAGAGCCGAGAAAGCTGGGCCGACCGAGAGGCGGAAGCGATCGGCGTACGGAGCCTGGAACAGGGGGCGAAGCAGCTGGGGCTTGACCCAGAAAAATTGAGCGAGCGCCTGCAGCTGCAAAACTTGGACTTCTTCCCCAAATGGCGGAAACCAAAGATCGAAACAGGCGATACCCCGGTGGAGGAGCTCGGTGCGCTGGTTTTCGACCAGCAGGGGCGGATAAAGGGGAGCGGTTTCGATGCGGAGATCGGCAAAAGGCGTGAAGAGCTGCGGCGGTATCAGGGAAAGGTGGACTCTCTGTACCGTCGGGCGGAAAAGAACCTGACCAATTACGCTCTGGAGCAGGGGCTGAGGCAGGTGAGCAGCATGCTTGAAGATCAAGAGGGGCAGCTGTTCAAGGCTATTGACCAGGCAAACACCGAGGTTCGCCGCTCTCTGCACCAAACGCTGCGGGATGCCGGGTATCGCCGGAGGGGAAGCTCTTTTCAGCGAAAGAGCCTGGTCGACCTGACTCTTTTCGAACACCAGAGGGAATTGCACTCTATTCCCGAGTACCGCGACTTCGTGTTGGAAAGCCCCCGCTGGAGCGAACGGCTCGATAAGATGAGCGCCGGATTCAGCTCCCTCGAAGCGGTGGAAGAGCGCTACCAGCAGCTGGTTGAATCGATACTCAGTCATAGGCGGATGGTATTTGGACAGTACGAGGGAAAGGGACGGGACTTGTGGGAAGCGTTGGAGTCGAAGAGCCGCCGAATATTCACTGCTGCGGGAGATGCGTTTCGAGGGAGTGCTGGATTTTCAGATCACGAGGAGAGCCGCGGACTTTTCGCCTGGCACGTGGGCTACGCTCCACTGATGGACGAGGATGACCCAGAGAGGGTCAAACGTCAGGGATGGGGTGAGGTCGGTCGGATTATCGAACTCTTTATGGTCAACGAAGCTCGGCTCGGGCGTGGAATGAGCATGATGGACATGGCTTCTTGGGATAGGAGGCTGTGGGACGACGATAGGGATAACGACGGGGAGGCCGACGGTTTTTTACGGGCGGCAACTCTACGTAGCGGTGTGGACTTGGGACTGCAGATCGCCTCTTCGGCCCTGCTGGGGCCTGGACTCGGGGCGGCGGCCATGGGCTTGACGGATGATCTCTTTTTTAGTCTTGCCGACGCGGGGGGCGGCTATACCGATCTCTCCGATTCTCTGGTGAAGCTGGGAAAGAAGTCGCTCCTGTCCCTGGGATCGACACTCAACGCCGGCATCTGGTCTTCGTCAACCGGCGGCGGTCTCTGGAGCGAGGGAACCCATTGGCATACGGGGATTCTGTCTTCTCTGGGGCGAGGGGGAGTTGATAGGGTTCTACAAGCCGGGGTGGGAGCCCTGGATTTCCAAGATGGCAGCTTCTCCTGGGATGGAGAGAACTTCTCAGACTCCCTGTTCGGCGGGGATACCTGGTTCGAGCTGGGATCCGATACTCTTTCCGTCTTGGGGGAGAACTTGCTGGATAATACGGTTTTCCACGTAGACAATACCTACGGCTTCTCTACCTCTGATCTCCAAACCATGAGGGAGGGGGCGGGATTCGCCGGCGGGATGCTCCGCTCCAGCGCGGAATATATCTATTCGGGAGAGACGAAGTTCAACGTGTTCGGACTTGGCGATCACGGACTTTTGGAACTGCGAGTCCAGGATGAGGGACTGCATATGGCTCTGGGCTCTGGGGGGACTCGATTGGGTGTATCCGACCTGCTTAGCTTCGTCGAGGCGATGAACAAGTACTCCCTGCAGAGGAAAATTGCCGGCTACAGCCGAAGCCACCACGAAGGAGCCGGAGAGCAGGCACTGGTCGAGGAGGTGCTGAGGTTTCAGGCCTCCTTCGGGGACCAGGTCTCCAAAAGGACGCTGCGGGAGATTCTCGCCGGAGAAACTTCTCTGGCAATCGCCGGCGAGCAGGAGTACCGCGGCTTGAGCCAGATGCTGGCGGACGGCTCCGGAATGATAAGGCTGGCCAGCCAAAATGGGAAGGAGTATCTCTCCGCCTCTCATGCACTTACCCTTCAACACGAAGCCTACCGTGACGGCCGTGTCACCGAAGAAAACCTCTACGAGACTATCGCCGCAGTCAAGGGGCACCGGCAGATGGCCGGTCGCATCATTTCAGACCCCTTATATGGCGCTCGGGCTTTCGGAGAGGACCGTTCGATCTTCCGGGAACTCGTGCTGGCCTCCGCCGGCGGGGTCAGCGACGAAGCCTTGGGCGCTCTCTACAGTTCGGAGCGAGACTACTGGAAGCTGACTTCCGACGGTCAGGTGCTGTGGGACGGCTCACACCACCTCTGGTCCGACCAGGGCAGGTTGTTGGCGACCCATGAACGCGGGTCCTACAGCCGGAGCCTAGCCGAACACCTGGGGATAGATCGCAGCGAAGCGCTGCTGGTGATGGAAAAAGCGGGTCTGCGGTATAACCCAGAGCTGGGTACTTACGAGCAAGTGAGGGAAGGGGCCCCCATTGAAGCGACTTCGGAGCTGACGGCGATGTACCAGATGGCCGAACAGTTTCAGCAAGGGGCAATTTCGGGTGTTCCGGTGACGCAGCAGCAAGCCTATTTGTGGGCTCTGAAGGAGCACGAGTACAAAATACTCGGTGATCTCTACGGAGATGAGGGAGAAGCGGATATGATGACCGAGCTGTTGGCCAGTCCTGCGAAGTTCGGTGCGATCACGGGAGTCTATAACGGGGCGGAGTTTCACGGAATAGCGGAGACGGCGGACCTGAACCGCTACTCCCAGCAGTGGTTGGAAGAGGCCAGCGTAGGTACCGCTTTGAACGCCGCCGCCGGCGACGGCTACTGTCTGGCCCAATCGATCGGACTCCACTATCTGGAGTCCTCGGATCGGGTGGATTGGCAGGATTTGGAATCCGGCTTCGTCGAGGCGGATTGGGGTAGTTCCTTCGATCCACGGAGCGGTTTTGTGAGGGACAAGGGGGGCTTCACCGATGCGCTGTCCGCAGCCATGGGCGTGGATC
>DSBN01000103.1 GCA_011046055.1 Sediminispirochaeta sp.
CCTGAAGAGCTGTGTTGATTAGGGGAGAGCTCGGTTGGGCCCATCGACGAGCTCTGCCGGGCTCCGTCTGGTCATCTCCGACAGGAGGGCCGGATGGTAGGTGGTGATGGCGAAGACTCCCATCTCCAACATATTGAGCATGTCTTCACGTCGGTCGACGGTCCAGACCGATATCGGAAGGAACCTCTTTCTCGCAAAATCTACAAGATCCGGAGTGCATATTTCAAAATCTATATTGATACCGCAGCAGCCGTGCTCCAAGGCAAAGAGGACCATATCCTCCATGTGAGTCCTCCGGTTTTCCGGACTTGAGAGGATATCTTCAGAGTAGACGTTCAGGAGGACTCGGAGTTGAGACATCTCTTTGGCGATCTCTCCGGCCCAGTCGACGCTGCAGCCTGAGATGATGACATTATGCGTTAGCCCGAAGGAGCGGATACGCTGCTGCACGTGGTCGATGCTGTTGATATCTTTCAAGTCGATGTTGAGCATGCAGCCGATGCGGCGGACCTCCGAAAGGATCTCCTCCAGCGGGGTGAGCTCCAGCGTGTGTTGCTCTGCAAAACTCTGCAGCTCACGGTAGGAGCGGCTCGGCACGTGGATACGGGCTCCCCCTCTTCCTTCGAGGTAGGAATCATGAACCAGGACCGGAAATCCGTCCCCGGAGGTGCGAAGATCTATCTCCACTACATCCGCCCCGGCCTGTGAGGCGGCGAGGACCGAGGCGATTGTGTTGGCCGGACTGTCCTCGCAGCCGGTATGGGCGGTTATCAAGGGTCTGCACAACTTAGTCATGGTCTCTGTCTCTACCTCTCATTTGAGGCTCATTGAAAATCCTTCGGTGAGCTGGCGGTACACGAAGTTCGAAAAGATCAGGATCGGCAGTGTCGCCAGCAGCCCGATGGCCATCAGCTCTCCCCACTGGGTCGTGTACTCCCCGATGTAACGGGAGACAACCACTGGCAGGGTGAGAAGCCTCGGGGTTCGTACAAACAACAGCGCGAAGAGAAACTCGTTCCACGCCAGAATGAGGCTGAAGATCGAGGTGGCGATCACCCCTGTTCGGACCAGGGGTTCGACTATCGCGGTGAGGACCTTGAACGGAGAGGCGCCGTCGATGGTGGCCGACTCTTCGAACTCGACCGGCAGCGATTTTATGAAACCGTAGATGATCCACACCGAATAGGGCAGCGTGTATATCTGAAAGGCCACGATCAATCCAGGCAGGGTGTTGATCAGTCCGGCTTGGTTAAAGATGGTGAACAGCGGGACCGCCAGTACTATCGGCGGGAGTATTCTCACCACCAGTACCCAGATCAAGAACAGTCGGTTTATCTTCCAGGGGAAGCGGTATCTGACCAGCGCATAGGCGGAAAGAAAAGCCAACACGATCGATGCGAGGGTCGCCGATACCGCGACGATGATGGTGTTGAGGAAATTCCTCCAAATACCGGCCTGAAAGACCTTGCTGTAATTAGAGAGGGTCGGTTCGTGGGGAAAGAAGGTCGGTATCGGACTGATCACCTCTCTGGGATTCTTCACAGATGTGTTCAGCATCCAGTAGATCGGTACCAGGATCACGGCGAGGAAGCTCGCGAGTACCAGGAAAAACAGCACTCGTCTGAGGTATCTGCGGAGTTTGTACATCACTCTTCCTCCTTCAGAAGTTTACGCACGTAGAACAGAGCCAAGAAGGAGACAAAAAAGAGGGTGATCACCGAGGCCGCACTGACCCTGCCGAAGTTAAAGAAAGAAAAGCCCTCACGATATATGAAAAGTGAAAGGGTCTGGGTGGCGTTCGCCGGTCCTCCTTGGGTCTGTGCGTAGACTTTGTCGAACAGACGAAAGGTGTCGAGGGTGCGGAGCATCAACACCAGGAGAATCTGACTCGACAAAATCGGGAGGGTGATCTTGAAGGCGATCTGCGAGCTGCCGGCCCCGTCTATCTTGGCGGCTTCGAAGAGTTCGGTCGGAATAGAGCTCATCCCCGCCTGAATGATGAGAAACGCAAAAGGAGTCCACTGCCATATATCGACAAGAATGATCGAAAACAGGGCCACGTCTTGGTTGGTGAGCCAGCCGACCGGCGAGAGACCGAAAGAACGCAAAACATAGTTGAAAAGACCTATGTCATAGTGGAAAAAGGTTTGCCACACCGCACAGATCACCATGGTCGATATGATCATCGGAAAAATGATGATCAAAGAGGCTGCTTTCTTCCCAAAAAATCGGGTGTAGAGGAGGAAGGCCAGCAGGACTCCTAAAAAAACCTCCAAAAAGCTCGCCACGAGGGTGAAACTAAGGGTATTGATGAAGGCTCGCTGAAACAGTGATTCCCCAATAATCTGTATGTAGTTTTGGCAGGGAACACTATGTACGATGAGCGGGGCAACTATCCCTGGCACCAGTATGAGACGATCACTCCGGGCATTTTTATGCCCATTGAAATGCAGTTTGATTCAGCAATTCTCATTTTGGAAAGTGCACTTGCACTTTCCAAAATGAGAATGCCTCCAACAGTTAGAAACACAAATCATTGCTATGCAAATGAAGCAAATTTTCAATTTGGAAGTCTAATGACTTCCAAATTGAGAATTGCTCAGTTTGATTAACTATGAATTGCGTGATCGTTAAAAATTTATTATGATCGACCTGATGCTGTGAAAGAAAAAATACAGCATAAGGAGTAAAGCGTGCCAAAAGAGGTGGTGTGATACACGGCCCGAACCTAAATATGCTGGGAAGGCGAGAGATCGGTATATACGGCGGCAAATCGATGGAGGATATCAACGTCGAGGTGAAGAATGAGGCGGAGTCTCTCGGAGTGAGTATTCGGTTTTATCAGTCGAACACCGAAGGGGAGATCGTCGGTCTCATCCAGGAATGTCGAGGAAAGGTCGATGGGATTATTCTGAATGCCGGTGCCTACACTCACTACTCGGTAGCCCTCCGCGACGCGATCTCATCCGCGGAAGTTCCCACCGTAGAAGTGCATATATCGAATATATTCAAACGTGAGTCCTTTCGTCATGTGTCTCTGATCGCACCGGTGTGTATCGGACAGATCTGCGGTCTTGGTTCGCAGGGGTATATTTTAGCTCTCCGTGCGCTGATGGAAGAGCGTTTCGAACCTTGGGTGGTATAGGAGCAAGGAGAGAATGAAAGAAAAAGGGAAGAGGAGAAAATTTTTGGTAGTCTCCGGACCGAACCTCAACCTTCTGGGAACCCGAAAGACCTCTATCTACGGTCAGGGCTCTTTGGAGGATATCCATAAGGGGCTGAGAGAGCGCGCCGACGAAATGGGCGTCGAAGTTGAGTGTGTACAGTACAACAGCGAGGGGGCGATCATCGACCGCCTGCAGAGGGCTCCCGATGAGTTCGAAGGGGTCATCATCAACGCTGGAGCGCTGGCCCATTACAGCTACGCCCTGCGCAGCGCGATCGGAGCCATGCTGCTGCCCTGCGTGGAAGTTTTTATATCCAACGTGCACGCCCGAGAGGAGTTTCGTCACAAATCGGTTATTGCACCGGTTTGCGTGGGAGTAATCGGCGGGTTCGGTAAGAAAAGCTATATTCTAGCCTTAGAGGCTTTAGTAAATCTGGGGCAGCTGTAATCTTTTTGCCTCGAAAAACCGGAGGAAGTATGAGTGTACGGTGGGCTAAAATGCTTGGAGATCCGTCGGCTATCTCGAATCTAAGGAAGGAAGGTTTCGACTGCATTCAGCTCCCCCTTTACCGTCTCATGGACTTGAACGAAGATGAGTTCTCCAAGGTCAAGGAGGATATACGGGGAGAGGAGCTTTTTCCCGAGGTATGCGTTTCACCTCTACCGCCGGACGCCTACGTGAGTCAACGGGGTTTCAACATGTATGTGTGGACCGAATTCCTAAAGAAAGCTGTTCGACGAGCCTCTGAGTGCGGCTGTAAAAAAATCGTCTGGAACGACGGACGGGCTCGAGTTCTTCCTCTGGAGGGCGATGTCGGGGGCATAAAGGAGCAGGTTCTGCAGTTCTTGTATTTGCTTTGTGAGTTTGGCGACAATTTTAACATAAGTATACTGGTAGAACCCTTAGGGGCAAAAAGAACAAATTTTCTCAATTCAATGAAGGAAATTGATGATTTTCTCCATCTAGTCAGTAAAGAAAATATCTCCTCGGTGATAAGCTTGAGGGAGTTGCCGGAGATCGGCCTCGAGATTGAAAATCTAAATGCATATGCACGACTTATTTCACATGTACAGATAGAAAATCCAACTATTACGGTAGGCGATAGACGTGCACCTCGACGGGAAGATAAGTATGACTACGGTCATTTTTTAAATGCTCTTCAGGCAATGGGGTATAACGGGGTAATCACCCTTCCCGAAGACTCCGATAGGGAGTCGCTGAACTATATTCGCGGTCTCTGGGAGAAGCAGGTTTAAGTTCATTCCACGAGAAACGGTTCCAACACGTATATGGTAGTTTCCGTCGGAAGATATTCTTTGCTTAGTTTTATATCTGGACTTCCTATTTTCTTAATCAATATAGGAG
>DSBN01000101.1 GCA_011046055.1 Sediminispirochaeta sp.
AAGAATAAAGAACAATCTTTATCGTGGCCAATTTGACGAAGTGGATTCCCTGGCTATATATTAGTGGAAATAGTGGAGGTGAACAAATGAAAGACGGCAAACTCTTCTACTCGAAGAAATTCTTTGTATTCAATCTGGTACTTGTCGGGGTGATAGTCGGATTCACTCTCGCTTTTATGATTTTTGGAAACTCCTTCAATATCTCCTTTGGGGAGCCGGTGGAGGCAATGGAGAACAGCCGGACGGAGGAACCGGAGCCGGTTCCTCCGGTGCCCGAGGGCCAAGCGATGCAGAAATCATTCCGCGAAGTCGCCCAAAAGGTGCTGCCGGTAGTGGTGGAACTGAAGGTTGTCGAAGTCGTGAGGCAGCAGGTTCCCAGCGCCCCACGAGGGTGGCCTTGGGACTTTCTCTATCCCGATAGGGACAAAGGCGAAGAGCCGAAAGGGCAGGAGCGCGAGTTTCGTAACCAAGGCCTAGGCTCGGGAGTGATAGTGCGAAAGGATGGAAACAAGCACTACGTGCTGACCAACAACCATGTGGTCGGAGAAGCCGATGAGATCCAGGTGGTACTCAACGACGGTCGCGAGTTTACCGCCAGCATGATCGGTAGTGACCCGCGGAGAGACCTGGCTATGGTTATGTTTGAGAGCCGGGATCGAAATATTCCGATAGCCGAGCTTGGAGACTCCGATGATCTCTACGTCGGCGACTGGGTCTTGGCGGTGGGAAGCCCCTTCGGTTTTGTCTCCAGCGTCACGGCGGGGATCGTCAGCGCCAAAGGACGTTCCGGACCCCAGGGTAATATTAGCGACTTTATCCAAACCGACGCGGCGATCAACCGGGGCAACTCGGGAGGTGCTCTGGTGGATACCGAAGGAAAGGTCATAGGTATCAACACCTGGATCGCAGCTCCCACCGGGGGGAACATCGGTCTGGGCTTCGCCATCCCTATCAACAACGCCAAAAGGGCGATTGACGATTTCATTACCAAAGGTTCCGTAGAGTACGGTTGGCTGGGGGTCTCGGTGGGGGACGTGAACTCACAGTTAGCGGATGAACTCGAACTGGATGACGGAAAAGGCGCCTTGGTACACAACGTGTATCTCGATTCACCGGCAGATAAAGCGGGGCTCAAACCGGGTGACTTTATCACCCACATTGACGGCCGACCCGTGGAGAGTCGCGACGAAGTCGTGCGGATTGTGGGCAACCTGGTCGCCGGAGATCTGGTAGATTTTCGTGTCCAGAGGATGGGAAGAAGTATCGAACTGGAAGTGGAGATCGGCGTGAGGGCCGACGAAAAGGAGATCCTCTCCAACCAAAAGAAGCTCTGGCCAGGAATGGCGGTGGTCCCCCTGGAAGAGCAGGCACGCGAGGAGTTGGGTATTCCCGACTCCGAGGATGGGGTTCTGGTGATAAGTGTAGAGCGAGGGACAAAAGCCTACATCCACGGTATCCGTCCCTACGATTTGATCACCACCATAAACGGTGATCCGGTAGAAGAGATGCAAGACTTCTACCGATTGATAGGTGACTCTTCTCGGGATAAATTTGAGATCAGTTACATCCGCGAGGGCGAAAAGGGTTATGCCGGTATCGTTCGCTGAGTATAATCGAACCGAAGGGGACACGAGTCCCCTTCGGAATAATTTGCTATTTCAGTTCACCCGATTCCTCGGTGGTGCTGGAGCGGTGCGAGGAGGGCAGAGGAATGAAAGATTTTGTCGAATACGACCAGGTGCGCAACAACTCATTGAAGATGGCCTGCAAAATCCACAAGGACGGCTTTGTACCGGATGTGATCTACGTGCTGTTGCGCGGGGGGGCGTACATAGGCAACGTACTGAGTGAATATTTCAAAATTGTCCGTCGGGCCGAACGGCCTGTTTTTTACGCCGCGGTGGTGGCCCGCTCGTATACCGATATCCATCAGCGTTCCAAGGTGATGATCGATGGATGGACCTACAAACCTGAGTATTTGAGACACGGTGATAAGGTACTCTTGGTCGACGACATCTATGACTCTGGAAGAACCATGAACTACCTGGCCGAAGTGATCATGGATCACGGTATCCCCCGGGAAGACCTGAAGATTGCAGTCCACGATTATAAGGTTTTTCCCAACCGGGAGGACCCGGAACCTTTGATTAGGCCGGACTATTTCTGCCGCCGGCATGTCATCGAGTCACCGCGGCAAAATGTATGGATACACTACAAGAGTCACGAACTGGTAGGTTTATCCAAGGAAGAATTCGAGAAAAACTACTCTTTTACCGATAAGGAATTTATAGAAATACTGGATAAAGAGCTTTTCAGCAAAAAGCTCTAGAGCGTATTCGACCGTCGAGGTAGATTTGAGGAAGCGAAAGGACAATTCAACTGCTCTCCTACTCACTCTCGCCCTTCTTTTCCTCTCCGTCTCGCTGCATGCGGACGAGGGGCAGTGGATCGATCCGATCCCCGGCAGCTATAGGGAGAATCTGACTATCGGATTCTTGGACTCCGATGAGTACGAATATTGGTACCGCTTTCTCGATAGCGAAGAGAAAGGCTGGGTCAGATACGGTTCTCCCCTGAGGCTCAGCGCTCTTCCCGGTGAACGGAGGAGCTATGACCTGGAACTACGTCGTCGGGGCGTCGATGAGCGGGACTACCAGCAGGAAACCTTCAACTTCGTCGTCGACAAAAGGTCTGACCAGGGGAGTGGAGGGCGCGACACGGGCTCCGTCACCGCGGATTTCACAGAGCGTGCTCGAAGTTCCAGCTGCTATGAGGTCGAAAGCCTCGGCGTTTTCTCTCCCGTCGAGGGGAGTTTTGCCAACCCTCAATGGTTGAAAATCTCAAACTCCCACTGTTTTGAGTGGGTCCGCTACAGTATCGACGGTAGTGATCCGCGGTATCGAGGGGCTAATTACCACGAGCCGGTTCTGCTGCGACTAAGAGGAAATGTCGAATTGAGGTTGGTAGCCAAACCGATTGGCAGCGATAGGTTGCTCAGGGAGCGAATTAGCTATCGAGTTTTAGAGCGGCCCCTTGAGGGGATCGACTTTCCTCAGGGCGGTGAAGTCTCTTCGGTTCCGCCGCTGCCTCGGGTGGAGGATAACGAGCGCTACAAGTACTACTTCTCGCTCAAGGATCGTGAGGTAGGGCGCAGCGACGCAACTCTCGCGGAGTCCATCCCCCCGAAGGCGGTTGACGCTACCATCAACTACCTGTACTACCGAATGGGAGTCTACGACCGAGAAAGTGGCGAGATGCACCAGTTTCGCTCTCTTTTTTGGCTCGATCGTCGAGTTCCGCCACCTCCGTTTATTCAAACGGAGGGCAGACTACCTTTTGCGGAAGAGCTACGGGTAATACTCCTTGGTCCCGAAGATGCGGATATATTTTATACAACCGATGGTTCAACGCCCGATAGATTCTCCCAGTCTTACCGGGGTCCCTTTATTGTACGTCCCGACGGAGACTCGGAGCTGGGGAGTGTTCATCTACAGGCGGTATCGTATTACCCGAACGGTCGACGCAGTGAAATACGCGGCAGAATGCTCCCCTTTAACCGTCAGGCCCCAGAACCTCCGGAGTATCAAGTGGAGAAGAGAGGCCAGAGCGGGGCTCGGTTTACGCTAAGATACCCCGAAGAGGAGGTAGTTTTTTTATACGAGGTCGCCTACCAGGATGAAGAACCGGCCGAGATAGGTCCCAATTCGCCCGAATGTGGTTCGGCACTCTATCTAGAGTTTCCTCACGGGTATTCAGGACGAGCCAGGATACGATTTGCCGTGCGGAACAAAGCGGGGAGTATTTCCCGTGCCAGCCCCATTGAAGAGATAAGGGTTGATACCGTAGCTCCCACGCCGCCGGAGATTCTCACCGAGAGTGAGAGGGTGAGACTATCGGGAGATGGTGAGCTGTTTTTAAAAATTGAGCCCCTTTGGACCGAATATCGCCGTTACGAAGGACCGGTGGACCCGGTGATCGAACAAGGACACTTGAATCGATTTGTAATCAAGGCTAGGTCACGGGACGCTGCGGGAAATTATTCCGAAGTCAGCGAAAGGGAGCTGGTGATTGACGGTAGAGAGCTGCCACCTCCGGTTGTGTACGGGATTGGGGAGAAAGAGGTCTATCCGGAGGATGTGGAGCTGAACATCTCCCCTCCCTATTCGGACTCTTTGGTCTATTATCGATTGGAGGATAGCGGACAGGAGCTTTCGAGTGCGGAAATCGATGACTCGGATCAACTGTACGGGGGACCCTTCACGATCGAGGTTCCCGAAGGTGAGAGACGAGATTTTGTACTCACTACCCGCGGCTACCTGCCCGAAGGGGAGAGGTGGAGCAGAGCCAGTCGGTATACCTTCAGTATCGACAAGGATCCCCCGCCGTCTCCGGATCTGAATCAGTTGGTAGGACACCGAGTCAACAACGAACCCGTTCGAATCGGTCCCTTTGATCAAACCGGCGGGGGGAATCGTTGGTTTTGGGCGGGGCGGCACAAAATACCTGAGGAGCTGGATAGGGCTGAGTATATT
>DSBN01000196.1 GCA_011046055.1 Sediminispirochaeta sp.
GATCTCCGAAGCGGGCAGGTTGTTGTTGATCGAGGCGGGGAGACAGATGATCGGAATATTGAACTCGGGGTACTCATTTCGGCGGCTGTAGAGGAAGTGGCAAGCCTCGTACCCATCCCAGCCACCGACCATGAGCAGGGCGTCGATATCTTTCTGGCGTAGATGGTGGGCGATACCCGGCAGATCCTCTTCGACCGGTTTGTAGCGGTTGGTCCCCAACTCGGCTCCGCCCTGAGAGGCCCATCCGTCGACGCTGGTCCAAGTCATCGAATCGATATTGTTCTCCGTGAGCCCCTGGAATCCGTTTCTTATGCCGTACATAACGTGGCCGTTGTCCAGTCCGATTCGGACCGCCGCTCTGATGGCGGCATTCATCCCCGGTGAGGGGGGACCGGCGTGGAGAACCGCGATATGCAGGCGTCGCGCCTCCTCCACTGGGTTGCGGGGCAGCGCGCTGAGCATGGTTTTGAAGGTGTCGAAGGAGTCGGTGAAGCTGCCGCCGCGGAGTTCCATCGCTTTGGAAAAGTTCTTGTTATCTATTATACCCTTGAGCGAGCGGGTCTGGTGGACGCATTCCATCAGGGGGCTGGCCACCACCCGGTGTTCGCGCATTCCGATCAGCAGGGCCGGGTCCTCGGGCCTCATTTTGAGCAAAGTCTCCACGGCCTCGTAGCCCTGCATCGTGCTGGAGTAACGGTCGAAGGCGCTGGGCGATCCGCCCCGCTGTACGTGGCCCAGAATGGTCAGCCGCGTGTCTTCGGTCAGTCGCTCTTTCAGGACCTGGACCACGTAATCCGAGGTGATGGGTTCGCCGAAGCGGTCTCTGGCCCCTTCGGCGACCACGGCCAGGCTGAATCGGCGGCCGGCTTCGCGCCCCTCCTTCATCACTTCGACCATTCGATCCTCCCAATTGTCGATGCTGGGAGGATTTTCAGGGATGAGTACCCACTGCGCCCCGCTGGCCAAGGCGCTCATGAGGGCCAGATACCCGCAGTTTCGTCCCATCACCTCGACCACGAAGGCCCGTTGATGACTCGAGGCGGTGCTGGTGATCGAATCGATGGCCGCGGTGATGCGGTGCAGCGCCGAGTCGGCGCCGATGGTCATATCGGAGCCGAACATGTCGTTGTCGATGGAGCCGACCAGCCCGACCAGTTTGAGGTTTCGGTTGCGTTCCCGGGTCTCGCCGTCGATGAGACCCCGGGTCTCCAGAATTTCCAGCAGCTCCGGCCACTCGCTGCGAAACTCGTTGGCCCCGGTCAGACTGCCGTCACCGCCGATGACGATCAGGTTCCTAATATCCTTGCTCACCAGGTGATAGGCCGCCCGGATGCGGCCCTCTTTTTGACGAAAGTCTTGAGAACGGGCCGAGCCGAGCACCGTTCCGCCCCGATGCAGGATGCCACCGACGGAGTTCCAGTGGAGGGGACGGATATACTGATCCCCGTCGACCAGGCCCTGGTACCCCTCGTAAATGCCGTAGGGGGCAAAGCCCCGCTTGATCGCGCTGCGAACAATGGCTCGAACTGCCGGGTTCATCCCCTGAGCGTCGCCGCCGCTGGTCAGTACCGCTATACCTTCGCGTCTTTTTTTCCCCATATACAACTCAATTCAGCGCCAAGGTGATTCCGGCCCAGACCTGCACTGGATCGCTGGAAAAGGCCGGTTTCGGGTAGAGGTCGATTCCCGGAGCCAGTTCGACGAAAAATTCGAGAAAGTTGTCGAACAGGAGTAGACTCAAGCCCACGGGGAGTCTTGTTCCTCCCTCGACCATATCCGACTGACGTTCGAAGAAGAGTTTACCGTATAGCCCCACGCCGAAGGAGAAGTGCAGGGGCCCTTGGATGTGACGGTTGTCTATCAGCCGAACGTCCCCGCTGAGAAAGACAAACTGGTTGCCTTCGGAGAAATCGTAGCCGCCGCGAAAATCGAAGGGGTGGGGCCGGTAGATCAAGACCGCGTTGGGGGTACCGACGCCGAATCCGATTCGGTCTGGACTGTAGGAGTAGGCCGCCGAATTCTGCACGGCTCCCCAAAAAAGAAGTAGACACAAGAGCAGAACAACAAGGCGTTTTTTGTTCATAAGACTCCTCCTGGGACTGAATACCGCGAGGTTTCGTGCAAAAAAGAACCCCCGGCTATAATGTACAGTGTATAAAAAAAACGGAGTCCTTTCAACAAAAAGGACTCCGTTTCTACAAAAAAGCTCCCCCGGACAGACTCGAACTGCCGACCTAGTGGTTAACAGCCACCCGCTCTACCGACTGAGCTACAGGGGATCGTGTCGTTGGCTACTATACACAATTGTTTTTTTTATGTCAACACTCGCGCCGGAAATAGTAGAAAGAGAAGAACTTAGACGGGAAAATCGACCGGACGACCGCAGGCCAGACAGGAGCCGTCTTTGATGCCCCTATTCTCGACTCGGTAGCCGCGGCGGGTGATGAGAGCCGCCCCGCAGCCGGGGCAATAGGTGGTCACCTCCTGGGAGCCGACGTTTCCCGGATAGACGTAGTTGAGCCTCTGCCGAGCCACTTTCCGCAGCGCGAAGATGCTATCCGCTTTGGTGGGCGGGGCGTCGAATCGGTAAGCCGGGTAGTAGCGCGAGAGGTGGAGAGGAATATTCGGGTCGAGCTCGGCCAAAAAAGATGAGATCTCGCGCATCTCCGCCTCCGTGTCGTTATAAGCGGGGATGATCAGCGTGGTCACCTCCAGGTGCAGGGATGCGGCGGCTTGACGGATAAAGGCGAGAACCGGGGCCAGATGTCCCCCGACCACGTTGCGGTAGAACTCTTCGCGAAAGGACTTCAAGTCGATATTTGCCGCGTCCATGACCTCCAGGAGCTCTGCCGCCGGCTGAGGGTTGAGATAGCCGTTGGAGACGAGAACGTTTTTTAGCCCCTTGCTCCGGGCTATTCTGGCGGTCTCCATGACCCATTCGAAATGGACCGTCGGTTCGGAGTAGGTGTAGGCTATCGACTTTGTGTCCTGAGATAGAGCCTGACGGACCAGCTCCTCCGGTTCCACTCGGCCCTCCACACGCTCAGGAGTATACTGCGCTATTTGGTAGTTCTGGCAAAAGGGACAATGGAAGGAACAGCCGTAGAAGCCGACGGAGAGGATGCTGGAGCCGGGGTAAAAGTGGTAGAGCGGCTTCTTTTCAATCGGATCGTTGGCGACCGCTGACAAGACTCCGTAGTAGGGAAGACTGAGCTGGCCTTGACGGTTTTCTCTGACTTTGCAGATACCGACCTCGCCCTCGGAGAGGCGGCAGTGGTGAGGGCAGAGGAGGCACTCCAGTCGTCCTTTCCGTTGATACGTATAGGCCATGGATTAGTCGTCCTTGTCGGTCATCGCCTGATGCAACACCTCGCTGTCTTTGAGAAAGTTGAGCTTATCGGAAACCTCGAAGGGGTGGTACTGGATACCCAGGCTTCCTTTTTTGACCCAGATTCGAGCCATGAAGAGGTTCTCACCCGTTTCGGAGACGATGCTCGGCTGTTCTTCAACGTAGGCAATGTCCATTATTCGAAACTCGAAGAACTCCGTATCTGAACTGAAGGGGTCGGTGATCAGCAGCAGTTTCTGCTCGTCATAGGGGTGCTTTCGAATAGCACCGGTGAGAGACAGAGAGTTTTTCTTCTTCTCCGGGTCCCCCTTGTATTTTGTCAATTCATAGAGGGGGTGAGTATCTAAATATTTTCGACTTGTCATCGGCTACACCTCCTACTCACTAGTATTATCCATGGAGCTTCGGTTTTTCAAGAGGCTGGGTGTGTCACTGGGGGTATCGTCTTCCGTTCAGATACTCTTTTAAGCATTGATGGGTTTGGGGGGGCAGGTCAAGGAAACGAACGGCTATGACTTTGCTGTTTCGCACGACCCTTAGGTCTACCGAAAACAACTCTTCTTCGATGTTGAGACTGGCCTGCGAAATCTCTTCGCCCTCCAGGATGTCCGCCGTCAGTTGAGGATGGTCGGGGAGGAAACTAAGACCGCCTAGGGAGATGTCGGTAATGTCGCCGGAGATCAACTTGTAATTGTAGGGATGGGTGAAGGCAAAGTCGAGGTCCGCCATCCAAGCGGCCGGATATCTGCGGTCACCCCGTCCTTCTGGCAGTAAGTTGTAGCGGGCCAAAATATCCTGCAGCGTTTGAATATCCATTTCGTCCATTCTGACGGAGAGAAAGCCGTTTATCTCCAGAGTGGATGCTTTGCTAGCCTCCTCCTCGGGAAAGCCGTCGCCGGTCAAGAGCATGAAAATACCCTGGTCCCTGCTTTTTTCCATCCGGTAGAGATTGAGAAACGTCTTCCAATGGCGGGGGAAATCTTCGGCGCAAAAAAATACCAGATCAGGGGAAATCTCTTCGATATTGTCGATAGCCTTCACTGGATTCCGGTAAAGGATGAACTCGAAGCCCAAGGGGATGAGATGACTCTCTAAAGTATTCTTGATTTCCTCATTTTCTATCACCAGTACAGTTTTCATTTGTAGGTTTCCTGCCCCATAAC
>DSBN01000143.1 GCA_011046055.1 Sediminispirochaeta sp.
ATGTAGAGTTTGCCGTTTTGTTTCACCAAAAACACATCCAGCGGCACTCTCTCAGCGTACTCGGTGACGTTTCCGCCCTCGTCGACCACCTGCAAACGCAACTCAAACTCATCGCCGCGCAGCTCTCCCTCGTCCTCTTCTTTTCCGGGTCGCCAGGAAATATCGCCCGACGGATTTCCACCCCCCGAGTAGGACCTCAGCACCTCGCCGTTCTCGTCGACCAACTCGAGGGACCACTCGGTGATCTCGTTCTCCTCTTCCACATCGATGGCGATAAAGACCTCACCCTCTATACTGCCGTTGGTTCTGGCAAAGGGATCCGGTGCTACTCGCACCCCGACCCTCGGCGGCGTCGCGTCGAGCAAGAACTCATCGCTGCCGTCCTCGGCGCTGAGCCCCTTTTTATAAAGAGCCTCGACGTGCGCCGTATAGCGGCCGTCCGGCGCCCCAGCACCGTCCCAGACCACCTCTTCGGGCAGGCTCTCCCGTCCCTCAAAGGACTTCACTACATCCCCATCTTGACTGACTATATCCAAACTCCAATTCTCAACCTCCGCGTATTGATTTGACTCTAACCTGATGGTCATCCCGCCTCGTCGCGGGGAAAAGGCCCGGCGCTCCAAGGCCAGCTGCACCTCCACCGGCTCCGTGTCCACCTTCACCGTCGGCGGTGTTATTTCGGTTCTATTTCCAGCCCGATCCTGGAATTCGGCCAACAGAACGTAGCGCCCCTGGTCGACCAGCTCACCTCGAGCATCGCGGCCGTCCCACACGACCTGCCGCCGCCTCATCGGCTCGTCTACCGACAAGACCACGCGACCTTGCTCATCGACGACGCTTCCCCGCCAGAGAACCTCCTCATCGGCGGAAAAACTGACCTTCGTACTGCTTTTACGTCCATCCATCCCCGGGGCGAAAATCGGATGCTCCACCTCGACGCTTACCTCCGGCGGAGTCACATCGATGAAAAACTGCTCCGACTGCTCCGGTCGGTTGCCCATACGGTACCTTACTTGATAGAAGAACTCGTAACGCCCCTCCGGCAAAACCTCGCCGGAGTCATCGATTCCCTCGATCGGCATCTCCTCCGGCACGTTGCCGCTCTCCTCACCTGCGGCTACGGTTTCTCCCTCTTCGTTGCGAATCCACCACGACCATTGGAGAATCCCCTCTTTGACCGCCTGATCGAAATAGGCCACCGCCTCATCCTGGACGCCGTCACCGTTCGGTGAAAAATACCGCGGCTCGATCACCAGATCGATCGGGGTGGTCGTTCTATCCAGCTCGATTCCCTCCAGCACAATCTCCCCGGAGGAGTTACCCGCCCGATCGGTGGAACTCAAGACATACCGGTACTCTCCTTCCGGAGCCGGTTCCCCCTCGTCGGTCGTTCCATCCCACACAGCTTCACCGGGAGTCCCATCCTCCCACACAAAGGATTTTACTACCTCGCCATCGAGATTCCGGATCTCCCCGGTCCATTGGTCCTCGCGGGTAGCTCTGGTGTGGGCGATTCTCAATTCATCTTGATACCCGTCTCCATTTGGGGAAAAAATTAAAAACTCCGGCTCGACGATCACCGCCTCCGGCGGTCGGGTATCCACCACGAAATCGTCCAACTGCCGTACCTGTCTGTTTCCCGTCGGTCCGACTACCCATATCGATAACTCGTAGGTCCCATCCTCGAAGACCTGGCCGTCTTCATCTCGACCGTCCCAGGTCATCGAACGTTCGAGGTTGAACTCCTTGTACCCGGTAAACAGCGACCGCAGCCAACCGATATCCTTATCCTCTTTTTCGATCACCTGTTCGACGATCTCCCCTTGAGGATCTCTGATCTCCAGTCCGTACTCCGGAATATAGCCCTCTTTGCTTTTGACATAAATGGTCACCGAAAAATCGATCGTCGCCTCATCCTGCACCCCATCACCGTTGGGTGAGAGATACTGGGTCCCCGAAGTAACGGGAGGAATCCGCGGGACCTCCGGCTGCCCCCCCGCATACAAACTTAGCCCTGCGAAAACAAATATCAGTACTGTCAGAAATCCAATTTTTTTCATTTTTTCCTCCCCTTCATTCTACACTTCTCCAGCAAACCATATCGCGGCTTCACTGCCGTTTTTTCCGAACCTGCCCCTCAAAGCGCGTCTACAATTTTTATCCCCGCACTGGCTCCAATCCTATCAGCTCCTGCTTCGATCATCGCCAACGCATCATCCAAGCTCCGTACTCCTCCAGAGGCTTTCACTTTTAGATCGTCACCCACAACCTGTCTCATCAACTTCACATCCTCCACGGTGGCTCCACCACTGCCGAACCCGGTCGAGGTCTTCACAAAATGGGCCCCGGCGTCTCTGGCGCACTGACAGGCAATCTTTTTCTCCTCATCGCTGAGATAACAGGTCTCGATTATGACCTTTACGGTCCTTCCCGCCGCCGCTTCCACAACCGCGGCGATATCGCTCTGCACTTTGACCCTGTTGCCGCCTTTCAGAGCTCCAATGTCAATCACCATATCCAGTTCATCGGCTCCGTCTTCCACGGCCTGACTCGCCTCCATGGCCTTGATTCGGCTGTCGTTGGCTCCCAATGGAAATCCAACAACACAGCAGGTCATCACATCGCTGCCCTCCAGCTCCTGCGCGACCAGGGCGGTGTAAACCGGATTCACACAGACGGAAGCAAAACCATACTGACGAGCTTCGGCGCATACTTGCCGAATGTCCGTTTCGGTGGCGGTGGGTTTGAGGTTGGTGTGGTCGATGTATTCGGCGAGGGTTTTCTTATCTATTCTCATCACTACCTCTCTATTTAGTTTTAAGAAAATTGGTGTTAATAACTTAGATATTTCCTTCTCATACAATAATAACACACATACCAGTATAGTTAAAACAAATTGAGGATATTAAAGTTACTCTACTTGAAGCTTTAGGTGAGTTATTAACACCAATTTTCGATCAACTGTACAGGCTTTGGGTGGGGGGCACCTCCGACTTTTCCCCTATCTTCACCGCTTGTTGGAATTTCGCAACCGCCTCTTCTAAGTTCTCTCTGGAATTGACATGAAACTCGGCGATGACATCCCCGCGGTCGACCCTTTGGCCGAGGCGTTTTTTCATCCAGTAGCCGACAGCCGGGTCGATTGTGTCCTCTTTCTTTGAACGACCGGCGCCGAGCAGGAGGGCGCAGACCCCCAGGTCGGCGGTCTCCATCTCGGTGATGTAACCAGATGATTCGGCTCGGACGGGGATGATTTCACGAGCGTGGGGGAGGAGGCTTGTGTCCTCGACCACTCGAGGATCGCCGCCCTGCTGCTCGAACATGCAGGCCAACCGCTTCAGAGCTTCTCCGGAGGAGATTGCCTGTTCCAGCTTGTCGAGGGCCTCGTCTTCGGAGGAACAGACCTCGCCGAGGAGGAGCATCTTTTGGGCCAGAGCGAAGGAGACCGTTTTTAGGTCGCCCTCCACCTCGCCGCGGAGGATCATGATCGCCTCTTCGACCTCCAGAGCGTTTCCTACGGCGTTGCCCAGAGGCTGGTTCATGTCCGTGACCAGGGCGTGGGTGGGTTTACCCGCCAGATTGCCGATCTCGACCATCATGTCGGCCAGGCGTCGGGCGTCTTCGAGGCGGCGCATGAAGGCGCCGGAGCCGGTTTTGACATCCAGAACGATGCGATCGGCGCCGGCGGCGATTTTTTTGCTCATAATGCTCCCAGCGATGAGGGAGACGTTGTCGATGGTGCCGGTGACGTCGCGGAGAGCGTAGAGCTGTTTGTCCGCCGGGACGAGATTGCCGGTCTGGCCGATTACCGAGAAACCGCATTTTTTGACGATACGGGCAAAGTCTTCCATGGACTGGTCGATGGAGAGCCCGGGGACGGACTCTAGTTTGTCCAGAGTTCCGCCGGTATGTCCCAGACCGCGGCCTGACATTTTGGCCATGTGACCGCCGGCGGCGGCGACCAGGGGACCAACGACAAGGGTGGTGGTATCGGCGACTCCGCCGGTGGAGTGTTTGTCCACTTTGATACCCGGGATGGAGGAGAGGTCGATCTTGTCCCCCGAGTCGACCATGGCCAAGGTGAGGTCGGTGGTCTCTCTTTTGTCCATTCCCCGAAACCAGATGGCCATCAGCAGGGCGGCGGCTTGGTAGTCGGGAATTGAACCGGTGCTGTAGCCCTTGATAAAAAAGCCGATCTCTTCGGTGCTGAGGGCTTCGCCGTTTCTTTTTTTCTCGATAATATCGACCATACGCATGGTGTTCCTCCGTATATTGCTTTTATTAAAACATGTCCACCAGCATGTGTTGGTCCAGGTCGACGCGGCGGTGGTTGTCCTCGAGAGTCTTTTTCATATAGTCCCGATCGAGGCGCAGTTCGTCGACCAGACGGATGAGCAGCTCCTCGGGCAGGAGGTTCTGTTCGGCGTAGAGAAAGATCAGAGCTTTCTCGGCGATGTTGGCGACTTTGAGGCTGTTCATATTCACGTGCTCATCGGGGGTGCCGGC
>DSBN01000097.1 GCA_011046055.1 Sediminispirochaeta sp.
GATATAATCAGATAAGCTATTGAAGATCGATAGAGACCATACGGATGAAAAGAAAAGGGAGGTTGCATGGCTACGGACGTGAAAAAGGAAACGGGCATCGAGTTTTCTCAAGACTTGCTGGACCACATCGAACAGTGGCGCGAGAAGCCGGGGAATCTGATCATGATTCTGCACCGGGTGCAGCAGGAGTTCGGGTATATTCCCCGTGAAGCGGCGAAGAAGGTGGCAAAGCTGCTGAACGTACCACTGGCGAAGATATATGGGGTGATCACTTTCTACCACTATTTCAAGTTGACCAAACCGGGCAAGTACAATATTCAGGTCTGCATGGGTACCGCCTGTTACCTGAAAGGGGGCGAGGACATCCTCGAAGAGCTGGAGAAGATTCTCGGCATCGGCGTAAACCAGGTGACCGACGACGGTCAGTTCTCCATCGAGGCGGTTCGCTGCGTAGGCGCCTGCGGTCTGGCTCCGGTTACCATTGTCGGCGAGGATGTCTTCGGCAAGCTGACCAAGGATCGTCTCCCGGAGATACTATCGAAATTTCAGGATAAATAAGGCATGCACCGTACCATCTGTGATTTTACCTTGGACATCATCCACAACGCCATCGAAGCCGGTTCATCGCTGATTCTGGTGGATTTTATTGAATCCCGCGACGAGCTGAAGGTATTCGTGGCCGACAACGGTCTGGGGATGAGCGAGGAGAGACTGCGCGAAGTGCGGGATCCCTTCTCCACCGATGGTACCAAGCACCAAGATAGGAAAGTCGGACTGGGGCTCGCCTTCACTTCTCAAGCGGTGGAGATGGCGGGGGGTGATTTCGAGATAGACTCCCGGCCCGATCATGGAAACTCCGTGATGATTCGCTTTCCTCTGGCCCACATCGATACTCCGCCGATAGGTGAGCTCGCCGAGACCCTACTGGCGGCCTTCAGCTACCCCGGCGACTTCGAAATGGTGGTGAACCGACGCTTGCCCGACTCCGGGGGGGAGTATTCGCTGGTGAGGTCAGAATTGGCCGAAGCCTTGGGTGGTTTCGAGACCAGCGGGGCATTGAGACTGTTACGAAAATATCTGGATTCGCAGGAGATCCTTGCAGTTCCTGCGAACAAAGAAGGGAGTGTGTAGATATGGCAAAAATGAGCTTGGAAGAGTTGAGAAAACTGCGGGATGAGCAAAAAAAGAGTCTCTCCCACAGGGATGTAGAAAATAAAGAGATACAAATCATCGTTGGAATGGGTACCTGCGGTATCGCCGCCGGGGCGAAAGAGACCTTGAATGCCTTCATCGAGGAGCTCGATGAGAACGAGCTGAAGACCGTCAAGGTCACCCAGACCGGCTGCATGGGTCTCTGCTATGTGGAGCCCACCGTGGAGGTGGTGATGCCGGACATGCCCGACGTAATCTACGGCAAGGTCGACCCGGAGACAGCGCAAAAGATAGTCCGCAAACACATTATGGGCAAGTCTCTGGTCAACGACCACGTCTTCGATCGACCGGCGGCGGATATTGTGGATACCGGTGCCAATGGAGGAGCCAAGTAATGGGAGTGTACAATCATTATATCTTAGTCTGCGGCGGAACCGGCTGTGAATCCGCCAAGTCCGATCAGATCTACAAGAACCTCATCCACGAATGCGACAAACAGGAAGTCCACGAAAAGACCCAGGTGGTTAAAACAGGCTGCTTCGGCTTCTGCGAACAGGGTCCGATCGTCAAAGTCCTCCCGGAGGAGTCCTTCTACGTGCATGTTGAGCCGGACGACGCCAAGGAGATCGTCTCTGAGCACATCGTCAAGGGGCGCGAGGTCAATCGGCTCCTCTACGACAAGACCGAGAGCAAGAAACGGGCTCAAATCGACGAGATGGATTTTTATCAGAAGCAGTTCCGCGTGGTACTGCGTAACTGTGGTGTAATCGATCCGGAGAACATCAATGAGTACATCGCCCGGGACGGCTATGTCGCGCTGGAAAAGGTCCTGTTCGAAATGAGCCGCGACGATGTGATCGAGGAGCTGAAAAAATCGGGACTTCGTGGACGCGGTGGTGCGGGATTTCCCACCTGGATGAAGTGGAACTTCACCAAAAAGGTTGAAAACCCCGAGAAGTACGTGGTCTGCAACGCCGACGAAGGAGACCCCGGTGCCTATATGGACCGTAGTACCCTGGAAGGGGACCCCCACAGCATCCTCGAGGCGATGACCATCGCCGGGTACACCGTCGGTGCCAGCTACGGCTACATCTACATCCGCGCCGAGTATCCCCTGGCCATCAACCGTTTGAAGATCGCTATGGAGCAGGCCCGGGAGTACGGACTCTTGGGTGACAATATCCTGGGCAGCGGCTTCAGCTTCGATATAGAGATCCGGCTCGGCGCCGGGGCCTTCGTCTGCGGTGAGGAGACCGCCCTGCTGCGTTCCATCGAGGGCGAACGGGGTATGCCCACCCCGAGACCTCCTTTTCCCGCCACCAGCGGCGTCTTCGGGAAACCGACGGTCATCAACAACGTCGAAACCTGGGCCAACGTACCGGTGATAATGATGAAGGGCGGCGACTGGTTCGCTAAGATCGGTACCGAGGATTCCAAGGGAACCAAGGTCTTCGCCTTGACCGGAAAGATCAGAAACTCCGGCTTGGTGGAGGTTCCCATGGGTACCACCCTGCGGGAGATAGTCTTCGACATCGGCGGCGGTATCGCCAACGGCCGGGAGTTCAAGGCGGTCCAGACCGGAGGACCCTCCGGAGGGGTGATTACCAAAGACTACCTGGACACGCCCATCGACTTTATCCATCTCAAAGAGCTGGGTTCGATCATGGGATCCGGCGGTATGATCGTCATGGACGAGGACGACTGTATGGTCGACGTCTCCAAGTTCTACCTGGGATTCACCGTAGATGAGTCCTGTGGTAAATGTGCCCCCTGCCGGGTCGGCGGCAGAACCCTCTACAATATCCTGGATCGAATCACCAAGGGCGAGGGCCAGATGGACGATATAGAAAAGATAAAGACCGTCGGTCTGGCGATGCAGAAGGCTTCGCTCTGCGGGTTGGGGCAGACGGCGCCGAACCCGGTCATCTCAACGCTGACCTATTTCAGCGACGAGTACAAGGCTCACATCAAGGACCAGCGCTGTCCGGCGGGAAGCTGCAAGGCGCTGATCTCCTACCATATATTGGCGGACAAGTGTATCGGCTGCGGAGTCTGTGCGCGACGATGTCCGGTCAACGCGATTGAAGGGGAGATACGCCAGCTGCACACCATCGATCAAGACCTCTGCATCAAGTGCGGGGAGTGTCAGGTAGCCTGTAAGTTCGACGCGGTCTACGTTCGATAGGCAAGGACTAGAAGGAGGAAACATTGGACACGGTAAGCATGAAAATAAACGGTCAAACAGTGGAGGTGGAGAAGGGTACTTCTATCCTCACCGCGGCAAAGAAGCTGCAGGTAAACATTCCCACCCTCTGTTACCACACCGATCTGCCGGCCTGGGCGGCCTGCGGAATCTGTGTGATCAAGGATGAGAACTCACCGAAGATGATGCGCGCCTGCGCTACTCCGGTAGACGAGGGAATGAGCATCATTACCCACGACCCGGAGCTGCACCAGATCCGTAAGACGGTCATCGAGCTCATTCTGTCGACTCACCCCAACGACTGCCTCATGTGCGGTCGAAACGGCAACTGCGAACTTCAGAACCTGGCCGCCGACTACGGCATCCGGGAGCAGCCCTTCGAGACCCGTCTACGGGACCTCCCGAAGGACGAGTCGACCCCGTCGATCATTTTGAACCCGGAGAAGTGCGTGAACTGCGGCCGCTGTGCCAACGTCTGCCAGGTACTCCAGGACGTCTGGGCGCTGGAGTTTGTCGGACGGGGAGAAAATGTACGCATTGCCCCGGCGGCGGACGCGCTGCTGGACGAAAGCCCCTGTATCAAGTGCGGCCAGTGTTCGGCCCACTGCCCGGTAGGGGCGATATACGAACGGGATCAGACCCGAACCCTGCTGAACGCCATCAACGACAAGAGCAAATACGTAGCGATACAGATCGCCCCGGCGGTTCGGGTGGCTATCGGTGAAACCTTCGGTTACGAACCGGGAGAAATCTCCACCGGCAAGATTTATGCCGCTCTGCGTCGGCTCGGAGTGGACGCGGTCTTCGACACCAACTTCAGCGCCGACCTGACCATCATGGAGGAGGCTACCGAATTCGTCCACCGTTTGACCACCGGTTCGGCGAACCTGCCGCAGCTGACCAGCTGCTGCCCCGCCTGGACCGACTACATGGAGAAGTACTTTCCCGATATGATACCCAACTTCTCTACCGCCAAGTCGCCGATGATGATGCAGGGTGCTATCACCAAGACCTACTACGCTGAAAAAATCGGCAAAAAGCCCGAAGAGATCTACTCCGCCGCGATCATGCCCTGTACCGCCAAGAAGTACGAGATATCGCGCTGCGAGAAGATGTACTCCTCCGGTGAACAGGACGTGGAC
>DSBN01000137.1 GCA_011046055.1 Sediminispirochaeta sp.
AAGCTCAAGCCCAAAACAGGCAGCAGCCCTCCGGATAGAATCCAGAAAATCAGAAAGTCGTATTCCGGTGACTGGAGGGGGTTCACAATTAACTGTACAACTTTGACCAGCAGGATGTATCTTCCCACCTCCCAAAGCAAGCCGAGCAAAGGAACAATTCGCGGTTTCATCTACCGCAAAGTGTACGCGGGGGCAGGGATGAGGTCAACCGCAAAGCTTCAATTGCTGTTGACAGAACCCCACGGAAACGGAGACAATTAAGCTAAGGGGTGAACATGAGAAAACACGACAAATTGATAAGTATCGTTCTGAGCGCCGGCATTTTCTTTTTTGCTCTGGTCGTCACTCTGGTGCCAAAAATAGAGGCCCAGCAGACCGACCAAGCCAGCCGGCAGTACATCGACCGCATTCAGTACGCCTTCAACTTCATTCTTCAGAACTACGTCGATGAGATACCTCCCGAGCAGCTCTACGAAGGGGCAATGAAAGGCATGTTTGAAAGCCTGGAGGACCAATACTCATACTACCTCACCGCCAGCGATATGGCGGACCTTTCGGATACTACCACCGGAAAGTTCGGCGGAGTCGGCCTGTATATCAGCAAACCCATCGCCGATGAGGACAATGATACCTATCGCAACGAACACGATATCTATATCAAGGTGGTCGCCCCTATCGAAGACACCCCCGCCTATCGTGCGGGGATTCACGCTGGTGACTACATCAGCAAAATCGAAGGGGAGAGCACCAAGAACATGACCGTCGACGACGTGGTCGAGAGGTTGCGTGGTACTCCGGGCAGCCAGGTGACCGTGACCATTTTGCGGGGCAAGGACATCAGCTTTGACGTGACCCTCACCCGGGCGATTATCGAGATCCCCACCGTCAAATACGACTTGATACACGATCATATCGCCTATATCCGGATCATCCAGTTCACCCCCTACACCGCCGACCGGGTGGAGGAAGCATTGACGGATCTCAGAGAGCGGGGCTACGACTCCCTGATCATCGATGTACGAGGCAACCCGGGCGGTCTTCTCGAATCGGTGGTGGACACCGCCGACCTCATCCTCGATCTGGGTCCCATCGTTAGCACCCGCTCCAGGGTACCCTCGGAGAACGAGGTGTTCTACGCCAATCAAGCGCAGGCCCTCGAAGACGAAGCGCCGATTGTAGTGCTGATCGACGAGGGCTCGGCCTCGGCGTCCGAAATTCTGGCCGGTGCGCTGAAGGATACCGGTCGGGCCGTGCTGGTAGGGCGCAAGACCTTCGGCAAGGGCTCGGTACAGAAGATTATCCCCTTCGGCGACGGTGGTTTCAAGCTGACCATCAGCCGCTACTACACCCCCAGCGGGGTGAATATCGACAAGGTCGGTATCGAGCCGGCCCTTCCGATCAGCGAACCCGAGCTCAGCGAGGAGGAAAATAAGGACCTCAAGAGACTCTTCGAAGAGCGCATGATCAGCCGATTTGTCGATGAAAACCCCGACGCCGATGAGGCGGCCCGGGAGGATTTCGCCCGAGAGCTGCAGCAGACCCGCGGCATCAATCTCGATACCGAGCTGCTTCGACGCCTAATCCGCAACGAGTTCCATAGACGAATGGACTCACCGCCGGTGTTCGACCTCAAGTACGACAGTTCTCTGCAAAAGGCGGTGGAGATCATCGAAAACGAGACTTACTCCGAATACCTTCCGGAACCCCGGGTAGAGACCCGCAGTGAACTGGAAGCTCGCTTTCCCAACGGATTCAGCATTCACCCGCCGCGCCGACAAGGAGGGGCCAAGCCGTGATCCACCGGAGTCTTCAGATAAAAAGCTCCACCCACACGGAAATGATAGACATCACCTCGGAGATAGAGAGCCTACTCCGATCCGCGGGAACCGAAGAGGGGCTTTGCCACGTATACTGCCCCCATACCACCTGCGGCCTGACCATCAACGAGAACGCCGATCCTACGGTCAAGTCGGATATTTTGATGGAGCTGGACCGTCGCTTCCCCTGGGACGATGGGTATCGGCACATGGAGGGCAACTCAGCGGCCCACATCAAAGCCTCACTGATGGGTTTCAGTCTGAGCATCCCCGTCAGCCAGGGACGGCTCATGCTCGGAACCTGGCAGGGAATATACCTCTGCGAGTTCGACGGACCGCGCAACCGCCGACTCATCGTCTCAGTATCATAGAAACGGAGGTCGGCAGTGCGACGCTATTTGCTGCCTTCCGAGGCACCCCTGCAGGGCCGGTTGAAAATCAAGGTCCGTGATTTTCACTACCTGAGCAATGTTCTACGCTACCGTCGGGGGGACCGGTTCCCCGGCGTGGACAAGGAGGGCCGGGAGTACAGCCTGCTTCTGGAAGAAATCGGGGACCGAAGTCTGGTCCTCCAGCTCATACCTATCGTTCAGGATGAGGCCGCTCAAACCGCCAGAGGTGCTCCAGAATTATACCTCTTTCAGGCGCTGCTGAAGGGCAAAAAGATGGACCGCGTGGTACGCCAGGCAACCGAGACCGGAGTACAACACATCGTCCCCTTAGTCAGTGAACACAGCGTAGTCAAACTCGAAGCGCCCCACAAAGAGGAGAAACGCTTGCAGCGGTGGCAAACGCTCATACGCGAGGCGGTCCAACAGAGCGGCGGAACACCACCGACGCTGCACCCGCCGATGGAACTGAACGATGTGCTTGAGTTTTGGAACGGCCTGCCCACCGCCGGTGTCAGTGCCGCCACCGCCGACGGTGCCAAGGAAAATGAAGCAAAAAAAAAGTTCTCTGGGGCTCTTTTTTCACCAATCACCCCTTGCACAGGCCTCTCTCCACGAGTATCTTTCCAGTGAGCCCCGTCGGATCGGGCTGTGTATCGGACCGGAAGGCGGTTTTTCCAAGGGAGAGACCGAATACCTGCGGCAGCAGGGGTTCTCGCCGGTACACCTGCACACCAATGTCCTGCGTGCGGAGACCGCGGCGGTCTACGCCATTGGGGCGGTGCAAACAATTTTTCTGGAGCGAGAAAAATGGCAGACCAGATGAAACCCATGGACCATGGACCCAGGCGTGTAGATATCCTCGGGGTTCCCGTTGATATTCTGCCGGAAGAGCAGATCGAAGGACGAATCAAAGCACTTCTGGACGGCGAAAGCAAACAGCAAATACTCTTTCTCGGTCTGTGGGATCTGTTGCGAGCCCGCGGCAAGGGGGATTTCGCCCGAGCGGTTCGTGAAGCGGGATTGGTGATTCCCACCTCCAAGAGCATTCTCAGCGCTGCGGCCTTTTTGAAAAAACAAGCACCCCACCGTTATATGCCCTTCTCTTTCGTTATAAAAGTACTGGGGGTCCTAGAAAAAATCCACGGCTCCGTCTACCTGGTGGGGCTGAAACCGGGAGATCTCCAGCTGGCGGCAAGCAACCTGCGGGACAGCTTCCCGGGACTACACATTCTGGGCCGTTACGCCGGATACTTCTCCCCGGAGCTCGAACGGGACGTCGTCATGGCCATTAAAAAAAGCGCCCCCAGCCTCCTGCTCACCGGTCCGGGAGTACGCAAGGGGCGGCTCTGGTTTCTCAAAAACCGGGCGGAGCTGCCCTCGGGCTTAGAACTGTGGTGTGGCGAGTGTTTTAAAATTTTTTGTGGAAAAAGAAAAAAGGCCCCTGAGAAAAGCTGGGATCGCGGAACTTACTGGCTGCGGGAGACCCTTCGCCACCCATGGACGCTCCTTCGCCTTTTTTACTACCCCTACTTTTTGCTGCTGCTGCTCTTCGCCCGACTTTCCCAAAAAAGCGGCAAGGCTCAGAGCTCGTAGAGCTTCAGATACTCATACAACTCTTTGAAGCGCTCTTCGGTCCGTCCGGCAAGGCTTCGCCCTATGAACCGGCGTAAACTCGGCATCAGCATCATCAGACCCAACAGATCTCCGAAGAAACCGGGGGTCACCAACAGCACCGCCGCCGGCAGCAAACCCAGCAGCTCGAAAAACTCCTCCCGTGGATAGTACCCCATTTTGATGCGGCCGTGCATCCGCTCCAGAACGGTCTTGATCACAAGAAACGACAACAGCACCCCCAGAAGACCGGACAGACTCAGCCCAGCCAAGACGAAGTACTTTGGCACTACCCCAGAGAGCTCCAGGACTACAAACATATCGATAATCGGCAGCAAGGAGCAGAGCAGGAGCAGATAAAGCAGACGATGAATAAAATTAATATCCAAAAACCGCATCAAACCACGAATATCTAGCATAACACCTCAAAGAGTATCACAGTATCGCCTTTTGGACCAGCGATAATAGAAGCTATCCCGTAATGGAGTCTCCTTTATCGAGATTCCAATTCTCAACAAATTTGTTGAGAAACGGAAATTGGCCTAAGGGCACCATCTCCCCTCCCTTCCCCTGGATAGATCGAACAAATCGGCCACGGCAAAAAAATGACCAAAAAAGTATGAGTATTACTTGATTTTTCCCCATACTATCCAC
>DSBN01000018.1 GCA_011046055.1 Sediminispirochaeta sp.
CCTCATACCTACCACAAGGACATATTGTTAATCGCTGCTTGTTTTGATGGCCAACTTTTTTTCATACATATCAGATTCCTCACCTTCCCGGGAGCTCACATCAAACGCACCCTTGGTCAGCAGCATCTCTTCGAGCCTAATCTCCGTCTCCGCCTCTCCGTCGGCAGCTAAGTACAGCCTCAAAGGTCCGGGGGAAAACTCGACATCCTCCAGCAGCAAGCCCGCCTCCGAGTCGGCGACGTGTATTGCCCCGTTCTCTCTATCCAATGAAAAACGCAGCACCTGGCGCGGTGAAGCTTGAGTCGGATTCTGCGCTTTTAATTCAAACTCCTTCAGGGCAATCCTCCGTTGGTACCCCTCATCGTCTCTAAGCAGTAGGGAGAGGCCGTCCTGCTGCGCGGATGTGCCGAAATATTCGTCAAAATAGAGATGGACGTAGGTCTTTGGCCAATCGGCAGCCAGATCAAAAAGCTCCATCATCCGGGCTTCCCCCAACTGCAAAGCGTCGCCGACTTCGTTTTCGTAACCTTCCGCCGACAGCAGGTCCCTCTCGCCGATGTTCCGGTGTGCCCACTGCTGAAAAACCCCCTCGGGTCCCTGCCGAGACAATCCGAACTCGTCCAAGAGCAGCTCCACGCCATCCCTGGCTCCGAACCCTCCACCCAACTGCAGGTTCAGACTCCGTGCGGCAAAGAAAAAATCCAGGGGCACTCGAAAGGAGTCCACAAATCGACCATGACAGTACCATTTGAGCAACACTACCTCGTCTATCCTCTGGAGACCCACGGCGGTCTCCCGGCACAGGCTCAGTGATGGTACCCCCATCTCCCAGGATAAGTCCAAAGAGGGAAACTCCATCCTCGGGCGACCTTCTCCATCCGTGATCAAAGACAAGTAGCTCGAACCCTCTTCATCATCGATCAAGGAAAAGACATGACGGTTGTTTAACCCGGCTTCATCGGCGATGAAATGGAATTGAACCGTGGCTCCCCCGTTTTCAGCGTCCAAGACCTGAGATAGGGGAAAATCCGATAAAATCAAGCCGTCATCCGCTCCGAGCTGATACCCAAAAACCCCCTCTCGAACCCCCGGTCGGGGGGTTCCCAGAAGCCGCGGCGGCTCTCCTTCGCTACCCTCGTCTTTTAGACCACCCCAAAAATGGAACAGCCGTGAGTAATTGCCCCCCTGTAGCGCGGCTTTCTCCGCAAAGCTTCCCCGCTCCACAAAAAACTGCACCTCTTCCCGCAGAGGCGATGGGAAATCAAAATCCTCCCCCTCGGGAGGCGCTTCGGGAAAAACCTCCAACACGATACTGTAAACCCCGGCGAAAGAGGGAGCGGTCCACACAAAGCCCTCTTCAAAATCAGCGTAGTCCCCCCGGGCAATTGGCTCATCGTCCATAGACCACCGCAACCAAGCTCCTTCGGCCCCGCTCAATATCGGCAGTAACAGACCTTGTTGCTCCGGCGACAGGGCGTTGGGCGGATAGGCTTCGAGCCGTAGTATCCGCGGCATATCCTGGAGTCGAAAAAAATTGATCGTCCACTCATCACTCAGTCCGTCCGCCTCATCGTAGAGACGGATAAACAGCCGCATCAAACCCTCTTCCTGAGAAGTGATGCGAATAGGGGGGATTTCTTCCAGCAAATCTTCACCCTCGATCGACTGCACACCGAGGCTCTGCCCCTCCCGATCCAGGATTTCAATCTCCATACGCGCCGGAGGATTCTCCGTACGCGCATCCTCCAGAGACAGCTCTATCTCTTGACCCATCAGAACAATGTCGCCGGTCTGTACCGAGCTTGATACCTCCCGGGGCTGCTGCTCCTCATAGGGCGGGAGAAAACCCTGATTCTCACAGGACATAAAAAGACCGGCAATAAAAATCACAAGCCCGAGCCATCTTCCTGTTCGCATTGATCGTTTTTTCCCCATGGATCCTCAATTAATAATACTCACACCAAAAGACATAACACAAGCGGTTTTTATCCGCCGGTGTTAAAACGGAGACCCGCCAAAGCCCTCCGGCATATTACTCTCCGGCATTCCTCCCCCGCCAAAGGGGGCATCCATGAACGACGGTCCGCCGCCGGTCAAACCGTGTAATTTCTGGAAAAGCCGCAGCAAGTAGTAGGTGTGCGAAAGGCGCTGCCGCATCTCGTAGGAGAAGTTGTTGAACTGCCCAAAAAACTCGGTGCTGCTGGTACTGGAGTCGATCATTCCTTCTCCGTAGCCCATCTCGTGATACTCGGCGAGCACCGTCAGCCGGAAGAAGGCATTCTCAAACAGGGGCAGAATACTCCGCATTTTCACTACCGCCGGGCTCACCTTCGTTTTGATCTGAAACAGACGCCCCAAATTTCCGCTTCCCTGCTGACGCTCCACCTCTCTCAGCAGCGACTCGACCCTTCGAAGCTCAGAATACGCCTGCAGAAACCTCGGCCGCAATTTGACGTATCGAGCTCCGTAAGCTTTGATGAAGATATGCGCCCCGCGTTTGAACACCTCTTCCCGGGATTCGAGCCAGTTCCGCCGATAATCCTCCAGTTCAGCGGGATCCACCTGCTCGGTTTGCATAGCCCCCTCAGAGCTCTTCTCCACTACTTGTCCGGGCTTGGACAGCGCCTGTTCGCCCTCCTCGGTAGTACACTCCACCGCTCCTTCGTCGCACACGGTCAGTACGCTGCCCTCTGGAGCTACGGTCACCTGAAAGTTGGTTCCCCGCACACCCATGGCCACCGATTCGGTTCTCACCCGGTACTCTTCGTTGCCGCTGAGTTTTTTGACCCGAAACGCCATCGAGCCGGTCATCATGGCAAACTCGGTCTTTTTCGGTCCCTCCACGTCATCAAGATCAAAGTAAAAAGAGGTTCCCGGCAAAACCCTCACCTCGGAACCCGAACTGGAGTTGCTCAGTACGATCTCCACGTAGCCGTCCTCACCGGTCTCCACCATATCGTACTCCTCGATAAAGCTGCCGATATCAACCCTACCGCGCCCCAGCTGCCGACCGTCTCTAAAAACATCCACCCGGCCTTCAATATACACAATCTCACCAACCACCTGTTCCGCGAAAAGCGGAGATAGAACGATGCCCAACATGGTAAGTGTAAAAAAATACTTCAATAGAGTCTTTTTTCTCATTTTTCCCCTCTTGTACCCCTACTATAGCACAGCCGGCCATAGACTTCAGAAAAATCTACTCCTCCGACCACAACCTGATCAAATTGAGAATCGTCTCCGTCGCCTCTTCCATCGCTTGTAGTGCTGCCCACTCGTGGCGGCTGTGAAAATTGTGCCCGCCGGCGAAGACGTTGGGCGTCGGTATTCCCATTTCACTGAGCCTCGCACCGTCGGTCCCTCCCCGGATAATCGTATCAAGAGGGTCAACACCAGCTGCTTCGATCGCCTTTTTCAGCAGCTCCATAATTTTCGGCTCGGCGGAGATATAGTCACGCATATTGCTATAGACTTTTTTTGTCTCCACCTCAACCTTGCCGCCATGGTAAATCTGCTCCACCGCCGCGGCGATAGTTAGCAGAACCTCGATCCGGTGCTCCATGCTTTTTTGCTCAAAATCCCTCAAAAAAACCGTCAGCTCCGCCTCATCCAGCCCCGCTTTCATTTCGATCGGAGCGTAGTATCCGAACCTTCCATCGGTCGACTCGGGCGCTTCGTTCTGCGGGAGCATGCTCACGTACTTCGAGGCCATGGTGAGCGCGTTCACCAATTTGCCCCGGGCATCACCTAGGTGGACGACCTGACCATGAAACTTGATCTTCGCCGCGTAAGCGTTGAAACACTCAGCTTCGATCTCACCCCGAGCTCCTCCGTCAAACGTATAGCAGCAAGCGGCGGTTAGTTTTTCCTTGGGAAAGAGGTTCATCCCCTTTCCCGTCTCTTCGTCGGGGGTAAAGATCACCTCAAATGTACCGTGCTCAAAATCGGGGTGCTCCATAATCCATCGCACAGCCGTCATGATCTCGGCCACCCCGGCTTTGTCGTCGGCTCCAAGCAGACTCGAGCCGTCGCTGGTAATGATGGTTCCTCCCAGGTAATTCCGCAGTTCCGAATTCTCCTCGGGACTCAATCGATACCCCTGGCCGATCTCCAGCTCTCCGCCGTCGTAGTCCTCGAAAACCTTGGGTTTCACTCGTCCGCTCACATCCGAGGCGGTGTCCACATGAGCCATGAAGCCAATAATCGGAGCCCCGCTTCTATCTCCGCGTGCCGGTATCCGGGCGATCAAATATCCGTGCTGATCCAGCTCGACGTCCTCAACGCCCATTTCTTCCAACTCTCGCTTCAGCAGCTTCAGCAAGTCCCACTGCCCCGGGGTCGAGGGGATGGCTTCAATGTGCGGGTCGCTGGTTGTTTCGATCTGGACGTAGCGCAAGAAACGATCCAATAAGTCTTTTTGTATCCATTTTGTGTCGTGTGATTTCATGGGATACACTATACAGCCTCTGCCC
>DSBN01000019.1 GCA_011046055.1 Sediminispirochaeta sp.
AAAAAAGACGAATACTGAATTCTTTTACGATCATCTGTTTTTCTCCTTGATTCGAATCAGCCGTAGACTACGCTACAGCGCAATTTCGTTTGTAGTGGACTAAGAGCGTGCCGAAGGATCACTTAAGCCCACCAGTCTGAGACTATTCACCGTGGCGAGTCCCAGGAGAACTGCCGAACCCAGTAGTACCGGTGGAAAGCCAAAACCGGCATCCAAAAAAAAGCCGAAGCACACCGGGCCTATCGCGGTCCCTAAAACCATAAAGGCGGTGTATACGCTCCTCACGCCGCCGAGGGATTCGGTTCCGTGCAGTTCAGCGATGACGGCGGATTTGATCGGACTGCTGCCGCCCATGGATACCCCGGACAACAGAAGAAAAAAGACCGCCGCCCACTCGTGCGGTACGAGGGCTAAGACCACCAAGCCGAGTATAAGCGGTATCAGCATCGTAGGCAATAGGCGGCGTGCGGAAAATCTATCTACCCAGGTCCCCCCGAAGAGTCCGAACATAAATCTGGCTGCCGCGTAGCCCGCGAAAACCATCGAGTACCATTCGGGGCTCCAGCCTCGTGACTCCGCCAGGACGAGCTGATAGAAAAAAACTCCGGTATTGGTGAAACTAAGCAAAACCACCGAGGGAGCCAGCGTCCAAAACAGACCGGATTTTAGTATGCCCCACTGGGCGCTATTTTCGCCCCTGGTCGCGCCGTTTCCGCGCTTTTGTGAGAGCTCGTCCAGTGGAAGAAACTGCAAAGCTGGGATCAGGAAGCTCACCAGAATGACCGCGTTCAGCATGAGGCTGATTCTCCACCCCACAAGAGGAATGAGAGAGGTGATAAGGATTGGAAAGATCATCTCCCCGACCGGAAACCCCAAGGCCGCGAGGCTGAGTGCTTTTCCCCGATCTTCGTCAAAATAGCGGCCCATGACGGTTTGGCTGATATGACTCATCAGCCCTTGTCCGGCAAACCGTAAGCCGAGCAGCGCAATCGGTAGGAGCAAAACGTTGTTGGCCAATCCCAGAGCGAGACTACCCAGAGATAGTACGGCTGTCGCTTTGTACACGTATCGATTCAGTGGTCCGTGGTCGATTCGCCCGCCGAAGGTCATCAACAGGAGAGAAGAGGAGATAGTCGCCGCCGCGTACAGGCTTCCGAAGAGACTGTTAGATATCCCGAGCTCGGATAGAATGTGCGGAACATACAGAGAAATCAGAAATGTCTGCCCCAGGCTGGAGAAAAAGGTCAGTACAAATCCAAATCCTACCTGCCGCGGATAACTGCGCAAAAAGAGTAAATATGCTGTCATAAGTGTAAACATAGCCTACGCGAAAACTCATAAAAAGGCAAGTGTCGACGAGCACGGCGCGAAGCAAAGGCTGTTGATCTTTTCAAAAAAAAGCGATGTATCGGTTTTTTAAAAAATATTTGACAAGCTTTGATCCGGCTTTTAGTCTCATAACCGTCCAAATCAATCATAACAACACCATCTTAAAGTTACTGGCCGACCTTTTATTATATGGAGGTGGGCCGGCTCTATTGAGGATGTTCCAGATATCTACATGCAAAAACAAGATTGTTGGGATCAAGTGCATGAGCATTGTTATCGTCCAGCCATTGTGAGATAGATAGGTCAGGTACCAGAGCAACAAGTACGCAAGCAAGGCTATCCTAACAACGGGGGATAGAGAAGGGAGGTCGGCGAACTGTTCTTGGTACCACGAGTTTCGCGATGGGTTAGCCGAGGAGGTAGAGCAGGGCACGGAGGAGAAAAAGGACGATTCCTCCGTGTAAAGGTACGGCGCAATCCAGCTTCCAGGCTTGTCGAAATCGAAGGGGCAGCCCTTTTAGCTAAGGGCTACCTCGCTTTTCTTGCCTATTCTCCTCCGTTCCCAGGAAAAAAACAGCAGCGCGAAGACCAGAGTCTGGGCGAAGACCTCCGGGAGACCGACCAGCAGCTCCTGGACCTCGAAGCTCCACGACTCGGGGATGAGGGAGCTGGTGGAAAAAACCTTCAGCCCCACCAGCAGACCGAAGAGCATCAACCAACCCTGCTTTCGGCTGATGAAGACTTTATAAAAAGGAGAGAAAAACAGCGCCAGCAGCATTCCCCGCGCTATCTGACCGAAAAAGACCGCCGCCACCATGGTCAAACTCTCCAAAGGCCGCCACAAGCTGAAGGCTTCCATTGTGGCTAGGGCCTCCTCGTAGCCGGAGATCTGGTAGAACAGGGAGCCCACGATCTGGTAGACCAGGAAGTGGACCAAGGTGAAGCGAAGCAGGTAGCCTTTCAGTCGCCCTCCACTCGGATACTCCGGTGATATATCCTGCTCCGGGAGCTTTTCCCCGCTCTGGGCCGAACTCTGCCATCGTACGAAGCCCCAGGAGACCAGGAGAAACTGCAGCCCGCCGACGAGCAGGACCAGGAGGTGCTCTCCCAGGCTGGTGGTGGTGTAGATCATCCCCTCGATAGACCCCGGTCTGGGGTCTAAGTTGCCCAGTAGCGCGATTCCCCACAGCGCGGTGAAGAGCACCAAGACCCCTCGACGACGGTCGTCCAGCAGTCGTCGAAAGGGGTAGAGAACCAAGGCCAGCACCACGGCGACGAAGAGCTTGTTCACCGCCCCGTACCAGCCGAGCTGGTAGGGCTCGTAAAAATCGAGGGCTATCCGGCTCGATTCGGGCAGCCGGTGTTGAATAAAGAGAAACACCGTCGCCGCCGCAATGTAGATCGTCACATAGATTAGGGTAAACCGACCCAGAAAGGCGGGCAGTTCCTTGGAGTTTTCTCTAATAGTTTCTCATGCTGCTTCGCAGCACGCGAAACAATGAAAACAGCCGGGTACGGCTCTTTTCATATTAGTCATTGAAACCTTCTCCTTTGTGAATTCCCCACAAGTAGAAAGCCTCGCCGGCGTTCCGCAGCAGACGCATGATTTGCTCATCGGAAAAGCTGCTTTCAGAATCGGCGTTCACTTGCGTGGCCAATCCGTGGGTGAATATCCACGTATATTGTATAAGTGCTTCCTGACCGGAAGCCTTTAATTCGTTCAAAGCCTCAGCCTCGGCACTATCGGCGCCGAACTGTCGGAAAAAAGATTCTCGCAGGCTCGGACCGTGGTTGATATTCATGGTGCGGGGGCTCTCCAGATAGAGGAAGCGAAAGAGGTGTTTCTCATCTCTGGCGAAGACCACGTACCCGAAGGCCAGGTTTAACAGGACGTGTTCGGTATAGCTTTTTTGCTGGTACTCTTTTTGAAGCTCCGAGGCCATGGTCCGGAGCTCCCGTTCAAGCTTCTCTACGGACTTGATATGCGAGTAGATGGGCATCGTGGAGGAGCCCATCTTTTTGGCGATCGCTCTGGTTGAGACGGCGCTCCAGCCTCTCTCCCGGATCAGGGCGAAGGCGGCCTCTAATATTTCTTTCCGCGAATAGACACTGGGCTGCATACTGTGTTCCTCCCGAGATAACATATGTTATTTACCATAACATATGTTATTTACCAAGACCATCCGCTTGACGCCGGGCGCTTATTTTCCTACCATCGGATCATCCAGTCAGCCGGGGTCGGCGGGAGAGGGGGAGAGAGATGGATTTGATGCAGATGCGGCAGGAGATTCTCGACTACCACGAACAGATCAAAGGGACCGAAGACTACGACCGGAAGTACGAGGCACTGCGATACATCGGCGCGCTCACCGCCCGGTATGTGGCGAGTATCTACCACATCGACGGGCTCTACAACTACCGCGGACTGGAAAAAATGGCCGACAACATGCTGCTAATCAGCGGCAAAAACCTGGCCCAGGCGGATTCCTTTCGACGGCGCGAACAGGAGTGGCGGGCCAGCATCGCCCTCAACAGCATAGCCTTGGACTTTTTTATTTTTCAATTGAAGGCCGAACGGATCCTGGCGCTCTCGGGCAAATACCTGCCGGAGCTCTCCGGGGAGCTTCCGAAGTCGCCTATTTATAGAAAAACCGAGCTGATGTGGAAAAAAATACTCCGCCACCACGACCGCAGCGAAGGCTTTGATTTCACCCCCTACGTGGAGGAAGTCCACAAGAACTTTGACCTGCAGCAGGACTTCGCCGAGCAGCCGGAATACGCAACCCACCATGGAGACTGAACCTATACTCCTATAACGAAAAAAGGCGCCGAAACCCGCGGGAATCGGCGCCTTGTCACCTACAGCCGTGAGGCTGAGAGCAACACCGTGGTCAGTGCCTACTCTTTCACCTTGCGAAAGTACTTGTTCTCGTAATCTCGGAGCATCTTGAATACCACTCCGCTCAGTCCGACCAAGGCGATGAGGTTTGGCAGAATCATCAGGCCGTTGAAGGCGTCGGAGAGGTTCCAGACGAAGCCGAGGGACGCGATGGAGCCAAAGAACACCAGCACGACCCAGACGTACTTGTAGTAGGCGGCGACTTTCTCCCCGGTGATAAACTCCAGGGACTTGTAGCCGTAG
>DSBN01000261.1 GCA_011046055.1 Sediminispirochaeta sp.
GAAAACAGGTTTTCCGGGTCGTCGTTGCGGAGGTGGTACAGATCCAGACCCGTGATTAGGTGGCGAAAGCGGAAGCCCCGTCCGTGATACTCCTCCAGCTCGTCCACCGCGACGAGTTCGAAACCATGGATTTTGTCTCCCGCTCGAAGTTCCGTTTGATCCTTGCTCATACCTATTCCGCTCCTTCACTGATTGGAGTAGTCAATATACAACAATACCGGGTCACTATCAATCGAAGCACCGAATCCCAGAGCCTCATCCCGCGGACTGGGCGCGGCAGCGCCTTTCTGCTACACTGAGCCTATGGATTTCACGACCATGCGCCGCCGAAGCGAGATATTAAAGCGGATCCGAGCTTTTTTCGAACAAAGAGGCTACCTGGAGGTATCCACTCCGCTGCTCGCCCCTTCGCTGATCCCAGAGGCTCCCATCGAAGTCTTCGAAACCCAGCTAAACCACGAGTTCTACGGCTCCTACCCCCTTTATTTGATCCCTTCTCCCGAGGTCTTCATGAAAAAGCTCATCGCCGCCGGCAGCGGTGATATGTATCAGATATGCAAGAGCTTCCGCAACAGCGAACAGATTGGCCGGCAGCACAACCCGGAGTTCGAGATGCTCGAGTGGTACAGTATGGGACTGGACTATCTCCAGTCCATCGAACTCACCGAGGAGCTCTTTGACCGGCTGACCACGGACGAGCACCCCGCAGCTCTGCGCCCACCCTTTCGTAGACTGAGCATTGAGGAAGCCTTCCGGGACCTGGCGGGATTTTCTCTAGAGGAGCACCAAGCCCTGCCCGGACTCGTCGATCAAGCGCTGAAGTTGGGCCTCATCATCGACAAAAAAAACCCAGGGAGCTGGGAGGAGCTCTTCAACCGTATCTTTCTCAACTTCGTCGAACCCAAGCTGCCCCAGGGCCGCCCCCTGGTGCTCTACGACTACCCCCGTCAGATCCCCTGCCTGGCCAAAGACATCCCGGGCAGCCCCTGGAAAGAACGCTGGGAGCTCTACGTGCAGGGGGTAGAGATAGCCAACTGCTACAGCGAAGAGACCGATCCTTCGAAGGTGGAGGAGTTCTTCCGCCGCGAGTCAGCCCGAAAAGCCGCGTACTCCCCGGTCGTTCCCGACGCGGATGAGGAGTTTTTGGCACTTTTTCACCAGTCTTTTCCCGAATGCTCAGGGGTCGCCCTGGGAATCGACCGTCTGGTCATGGCCTTGACCGGTCACCAGGATATCGGGGGGGTGATTTTTTTCCCCATATCTGATACCTTACAGCGCTAATACGCACTATTATCTAGCACAACTCAAAAGAACTATATACAATACAAGAGAGGAACAAACTATGGTAAAAGCTGGAGCACTCGAAAAAGGTATGGCTATTCTGATAAAGGGAGATCCCTTTGTGATAGTGGAGCGCGAGTTCGTCAATCCGGGAAAAGGATCGGCCTTCGTCCGCCTCAAGCTCAAAAACCCCCAATCCGGTCAGGTACTTCGAGAGACCATGAAGAGCCAGGACCAGGTAGAAGATATCGTCGTCGAGGACAAGGACAGTCAGTATCTCTACGCCGACGGGGATAACTTCCACTTCATGGACGTGGAGACCTACGAACAGTTCGAAATACCCGTTTCGACCTTTGAGGACTACCAGTTCTTGATGAAGGAGGGCGAGACCTACACCATCATCAGGTGGGAGCACCGCCCCTTGGATATCAAGCTTCCCTACAAAGTAGTCTACACCGTGACCAAAGCCGAAGAGGCGGTCAAGGGAGATACGGTCACCGGCGCCACCAAGATCGTCGAGGTAGAGACCGGCTTGAAGGTGAAGGTCCCGATTTTCATCAAAGAGGGCGAGAAGATCCTGGTCAACACCGAGACCAAGGAGTACGTTGAACGGGTGAATCAATAAACCGTCCATGCCCGCCCCCCAAGGACTGATCGAAAAATACGCCAACAAGAAGACCTCTTTCCGCTTCCATGGACGGGAGCTGGAATTCTTTCTCTCCCAAGCCCTGTTCAGCAGCTACAGCATCGATCGGGGCAGCAGGATTCTGTTGGACAGCCTGTCTCAGGATAAAGACCTGAGCCAGCGGGAGAGTCTCTACGATCTGGGATGCGGAGTCGGTGTTTTAGGAATCAGCGTCAAAAAGGCCTTTCCCCATATTCCGGCCCGCCTTCAAGACAAGGATGCCCTGGCCGCTGCCTTTTCCCGTATCAACGCCGAACTGAATGGGGTGGAGGGGCTGGAAATCAGCGCCGGACCGGCATTTCACGGGTACCGGGGGAGCCGTTTCGATCTGATACTCTCCAATATCCCGGCCAAGGTCGGGCCGACGGTTCTTCGGCACCTCTACCGGGAGATCATCACCCATCTGAGCCCTTCCGGCCGCGCCGCCGTTGTGGTGGTTCAAGCTATCGCGGACCAGACGGAGGCCCTGCTCCAGGGGCTGGGCGCGCAGATCCTGTTCAGACTATCCGAGCGGGAGCACAGGGTGCTCCACTTCACCGCCCCGGAGGAGCCGCTGACGGGTAGCAGCGTAGTCGAGAGGCTGGAGGATGCCTATTTTCGCGACACGCTCCGCTGCAAGGCAGACAGCTTCTCCTACACCTTGGATACAATCTGGGGGAGCGCCGATTTCGACACCCCTCCCTATACCGTTCATTTGGCGGCGAAACTCCTGCCCCGACTCTTGGAGCAATGGAAAAAGGAGAGCCCCCGGTTTTTCATCTGGAACCCAGGACAGGGTCACCTGGCGATGCTCCTCGGTAGTGTGATCCACTCCGTTGGCCTCGAAGAGGCGAGTATCCACTGCGGAGGCCGTGACTGGAACGAGACGGAGCTCTGTCGACATAACCTGCGGCTGTACGCACCCCCGCAGTTGCCGTGCCAAAGCTTTCCGCTGCCGGACCCCGCCTTTTTCGATCCGCCTGAGGGGACAAGATACCAGGCCCTGTTGGTGGAACTGGAGAATTTGGGCAATGTACCGCCGGTGGATTCGGTCTTCCAGACGGCCGGCCGCGTTCTGGCTCCCGGAGGAGTACTGGTAATACTGGGAAAAGCCGCCCACGTGCATCGCTTTGCCCGACCGAATCGACGGTTCAGCACCTGGGGGGATAAAAAGTACCGGTCATACCGAATATTGGCATTGGCCGACAGGAAGAAAACATCAATTTGATTAAAATTATAATAGCTATTAGCGGCAACCTTTTACAATTCCCCAACTATGGGGTATATTAGAGTAATAGTAGTAGTAATTTTTTAGGAAGGAACTATGAGAATAACAACTAAAGGACGATACGCCCTGCGAGCAGTGCTCCAGCTTTCTCAAAACGACGGGGACAAACCGGTCTCGATCCGCAATCTCTCAGAAATGGAAGAAATATCCGCCGAGTTCTTGGAACAGATATTCTTCCGTCTGCGCAAGGCAGGGCTGATCACCTCCACCCGAGGTCCGGGAGGCGGATTTCAGTTGAACCGTGAACTGGACAAGATCACCGTGGCGGACATTTTCAATGCGGTAGGCGAAGAGCTCCATTTCTCCCCGTGCACCTTGGACGACGGCAACCCCTGCTCCCGGGAAGCCATTTGTCCGGCTCACGGATTCTGGAACTACACCTATGGAATGTTCCGCACATACTTCGAGCAGGTGACGCTGGACGACATTATGAACAACAAGTTTCCCAAATTTATGATCCAAGAAGTCGAAAAACTAAAATCGTAATCCTATTTCTGATGTATATCGAGCTGGGGAAAGGGAATTTCCACGCCGTGGGACTTGAACTGCCTCCAGATCTCCATATTGTTCCAGTGGTGGGCGGCAAAGCGCTCATCGGTAGAGCCGATCCAAGTAAATAAGATAAAGTTCACGCTGGAGTCGCCGAACTCTTTCAGACGGGCCCAGCTCTGCTTATTCTTTATCCTGTAGGGATTCCTCTCCCCCACCTCCTCGAGTATACGGAGCACCAATTCCATATCGCTATGATAAGATACGCCGATGTGGTTGCGGATGATAATCGTCGGGTCGTAGTGGGAGAAGTTGTGTACCGGTTCCTGCACCAGCTTGGAGTTCGGCAGGATGAGGCTCTCGTTGGCCAAGGTGTTGATCACCGTGGAGAGCATCCTTATCTGCAAAATCGTCCCCTCTATACCGTTGACCAGAATCTGGTCCCCCTCCTTGACCGGACGGGTGACGATAATTATCAATCCCGAGAAAATGTTGGAAACCACGTGCTGCAGTCCGAATCCGAGGCCGATACCCAAGACCCCGAAGATCACCGTCAGGGCGGAGAGGTCGATGCCGATCACCGACAGCCCGATCAGCAGGACCAGAATCATCACCGTGTAACGCACCATGTTCACCGCGGAGAACTGCTGCGCTTCGTCCAGCCCCATCCTCCGGAGCAGGGAGTTCTTCATCAGCCCCCGACTCGTTCTTCCAGCCCAGGAGGCTATATAGAAGAC
>DSBN01000305.1 GCA_011046055.1 Sediminispirochaeta sp.
ATGAAAAAAACCTTACTGTTGCTTTCGCTCTTATTTTTCCTGTCGGGAGGGCTGCTGTTTTCTCAACAGTTCAGTCCTGGAATTTCGTCTCTGGAGTCCGACTCGAGCTTCGGTATCTTCTGGAATGTGCTGGATTACGTGAGCCAACCCACTGCCAAGTTCGGCGAGTATGAGAACGACTACCTCTTCGGCGGACTGTCCAACCTGAACAAGCAGGCTCTCACCATCGACACCTTCAACGCTGCCGCAGGCGATCCCTATTGGGCCGGCTTTTACAAAGCCGGGGATATGCCCTGGAGTGTGTTTGCCGGCTTGTACCATGATGGTGGCTCGTCTTTATCCGATCAGACCGATTATACTTATGGAGCAGACGTTTTTGATACGGACACCTATACATGGACAACATCAAAAACTGAAATAGAGTATGACAACCGAATGTTCGACCAACTGCAGGATAAAACTCAGTTTCTCATCGATATCGGCGACGGTATGATCACCGGACTATATGTAAATCTCGATTTAATCGACAATTCAGTAGTGGCCAACAACTATACCGAGACCGAAACGGTATACTACGATCCCGACGGTAATGACGTTGATACGACAGCCAGGGTAAACCCGGCAGTCGACTACACTCGTACCGCCGAAGAGACCGAACTGGCTACCGACAAGACCTACAACTTCGGCATTCCATTTTTTATGGAAGACGGGGATTTAGAACACAGTGTTCGATTAGGACTCGGCTTCAACTCTGTCGATAACTCTACAACTTTTAGTGAAGAGTATACTGCTTTTAAGAATACTATTTCTGCTTTAGAAACTGATACTCTATCTAACGACGTTATTGATAAGAATTTCGATACCACCATCGACCTGAATTACTCTCTCACCATGCCGGCCCTGTTCGGAGGAGAGGACAACAACCTGTACCTCTCCAGTAACGTCGACTATGTTATTCACTCGGGGGAATATTCGGTAGAGTTGCACGAGAAAGACTACGATATGCCCGGTGACGGTACCAAGACGCTGATTGGAGAGACCATCATCATCGAAGAACGTACTCTTTCAGGTTATGCGGATTTCAACATCAGTCTTGGCGCCTCCCACAGCTTCAGATACGAAGTCGGCGACGGTTACAATTTCGGTTTTATGCCGGGCTTTACTCTTGGCTATGATCTGACTCCGACTAGTCCATTGGCTCTGGAAAAAATAGTTTATACTAATAAGGTGGATACAACTGGTGACGGTACTTATGATGCCATTGATCAGGTGATAACGGAAGAATACTCCAACACTGACGATACATTTGGTGGGAAAACTACCAATTCAACTTTCACTGTCTCCTTTTCCTGTCCCGTGGCCTTCCAAGCTCAGCCGGAAGACTGGTTTATGGGGCTCACTCTGGGCAGCCGTCCCCAGATTAGTTATGCATCCACGGTTACAAAAACAGCCGCCGGTAGCTACAAAACCACTACCGAAGACAACCTGGGCGGAACCACGGATACAGTGGAAGACAACACTGCCAATAGCGATACCAAAAGTGTAACTCACGCCTGGAACGTACAGGCTGACTACAACATGGGCGTCTTCTTCGACCTTTCCGAGAACGTCCGATTCGACGTCGATGTCAGCGGTGCATTGGCTTCCGGTATTTGGGATTTTACAAATCTCACCGTTCAGGCCATTGTAGCCATTCCGTAAAGCAACTATTAGGAGGCGGGTGCGAACCCGCCTCCTATCATTTGTCGTCTATCCTTAAGTCTTGATTTATTTTTTCCGGCCGTTGCAAACGATGCAGGTACCGCTTGCCCAAAACTCGCAACCCCCTATATCGCCCGCAGGAAATCGATAAAGTTCTCAAGATCGGAAGTCAAAAGGGGATGGGCCTGTTCGAGTTTTTTCTTGATGAACTCCAACCGGTCCCAATCGTACTCCATTTCGAAGTAGTACCGTTTGAAGTGGCGAAACTTCAACAGCTCCAGCAGTCTTGAATAGTTGGGCTGAGAGACCGCAGGGATGCGTACTCCCTCAATCTCCAGGGTCATTTTTTCGAGAAGATCCCGGTGCCAATGTTCGTTGTCGAGGTTGTTCTCGAAGAATTGGGAGATTCTGAGAAAAGTAGTCTCCGCGCGGGTGTAGTAGTTTTCCAAGAGTCCCGCCACCATGAGCGCGGACCTGTCGGTTCGACCAATTAGGGGGAGTTCTTTTTTGTATAACTCACCCAGGGACGAGGCCATTCTCTCGAGTATATCGAGGTTTTTGCGGATTATACCGATGAGCTCATTGACTTCTACGCTCATAGACGAGCCTGCCCTTTCGCCGTATCTCCTCGGCGGTTGTTGGATCTAGTTTTTCCATCTCGATAATATCCAGGGGAAAAGAGGTCATCTCCATCGCCTCTCCCAGGATGTCGAAATACTCTTGAGGGCCGGCGAGACCTTCGAGGGCAATGTCGATGTCCGAAATATCGCTAAAACGGGAGAAATCGAGCAGGGAACCCCATTGATATATACGGCGCGGCTTGTGGGACTCCAGGATGCGGGAAACGATTGCCTCAAAATCTCCCCGAGCCTTCTCCCACCGGAGGTGCAGCTCTCCCCGCCTTCTCTCTTCCTTCTCCCGGAGAAACTTCCGCACCTTCTCTAGGTCTATACTATGAGCCCTTGGCATCCTATCCTCCATCGATATTGTGGGCGGCTTTCCCCAATAAGTCAAGAAAGAAGAAGTATCGTCGGTGAAGCGTATTTTCTCGGAGATACCCCTTTTCGATTTACTCGATGGCTTGTAAAATATAAGCGGAGGCGGATATGAAGGTACTCTTTATCGGCGGAACCGGTGTGATCTCCAGCGCCTGCGTTCGCGAGGCGGCCAGACGAGGGATCGAAGTCTTTGTCTACAATCGCGGAAGCCGTGAAGCCGAACTGCCCGAAGGGGTGGTGCAGCTCAAGGGGGACATCCGGGACCCGCAGGTCAGCCGCCGGGTGCTCGGCGGCTTCCGCTTCGACGCGGTGCTGCAGTGGGTGGGCTTCAAGCCCGAGGACGTGGAGCGGGACATCGAGCTGTTTTCCGGCAAAACCGAGCAGTACGTTTTTATCAGCTCCGCCTCGGCCTACGCCAAGCCCCCGGCGGGGCTCTACGTGACCGAGGGAACCCTGCTCAAAAACCCCTACTGGCAGTACTCCCGGGACAAAATCGCCTGCGAGGAGCGCTTGATCGCCCAATGGCGACAGCGTGACTTTCCGATCACCATCGTGCGCCCCTCCCACACCTACGGGGATCGGATGATCCCCTCGATCTTCGACCGGGGGCCGACCATCGTCGATCGGATACGCCGGGGCAAGCCCGTGGTCGTCCCCGGCGACGGGACCAGCCGCTGGACGGTGACCCACAACAGCGACTTCGCCCGGGGCTTCGTCGGACTCTTGGGCAATCCCGCCGCCATTGGCGAAGCCTTTCACCTCACCTCCGACGAGGCGCTGACCTGGGACCAGATCCACCGGGTTATCGCCGCCAAACTGGGGACCGAAGCCGACATCCAGCACATCCCGGCGGATTTCATCTGCGCCCGCTACCCCGAGTTCACCGGCCCCTTGAAGGGCGACAAGATCCACACCGCGCTGTTTGACAACGGCAAAATCAAGCGACTGGTCCCGGGCTTTGTCTGCCGGGTCCCCTTCCACCGGGGCATCGAAGGAGCGTTGAAGAGGATAGAGAAGCACCCCGAGGAGAACGAAGTGAGCCTGGAACTCGACCAGAAGCTGGACCAGCTCGTCCGTGCCTATCGGGCTATATAGAGAGCTCGGTCCCGCTCTCGGCCCTCCATCGGCGAAAGGGGAACTGCCACTCCAGCGTCCACTCCACATCCTCCCACCAGCGCTCGGCACCCTCCTCGTAGGTCAGAGAGTAGAGGCCGATGCGGCCTCGCTTCCATCCGCGGGGGAGATTTTCGTAGTCCCGCAGAGCCTCCTCTACCACCTCCGGACTCGAAGACTCTCGGTGAGAGAGAAAAAGGCCCGGGTACGGCGCAAAGGGGAGGTGGGGACTCGGGGGAAGCGAAATCAGGGCACTCCTGAGCGAGGAGAGCAGCGGCTCCGGCGACAGATCCAGGAAGAACGAATCCTCCCACAGCCGTAGGCCGCCCAGCTCGACCGGCGGCGCCGGGACCGCCTCCTCCCGAGGCGGGTCAAGCAGCGACACGACCTGGTCTTTCGCCACCGCATGGTCTATACTGACAAGTGGTACCAGGGGCTCCAAGACCTGCGCCGAGACCAGACCCAGCCGCCGGTACAGACAGCGGCGTAGGGACTGCAGCTTGAGCTGGACGTCCTGGTTGGGAATCAGCGCTATGAGGTAGCATACTCGTGTCATCATTTGCAAAAGATGCCACAATTTATTACATTGGTCAAATAAGTGCGGAGGAAGGTGGAATGA
>DSBN01000359.1 GCA_011046055.1 Sediminispirochaeta sp.
GGATCTTTACCGAGATGATCATCAGCGAGCTCTTCGACTTCGAACCCGATCCGGCGCTGTCGACCTCCATCATCATGGCCGGCAGTCTGGCGGGTAAGTACGTCGGCGCTCTGGCCACCGCGGGAATGGATCCCGACCCCAGGGCCGACAAGTCCCGATCTATCGCCCTGAGCTTCGCCCCCTTGATCGGCCCGGAACGCTTTGGGGTGGTGCTGAACTGGCGGTATTGAGGTTTATCGTCTCCCGGATGCAGACTTCATCCCCCCGGCTTCTTACTCACGCTCCCGACGGCGAATGAGACCGCCTTGGGACCGCCGACAAAGGGGACCACGAACCCCGGTGCCTGTTGATCATCGAATTGAACTCCGGAAATTGCCGCAGGCAGGTACCTATTGCCTTCAAGAAAAACGAGAAAAAAGAAGCCCCGCGACCCTGCTCCCGTCTTGAAAAACCCCTTCATTTCGAGTAACTTAATAGAGTCTTTTTTGAAAAAATAGGGAACACGCCGCCGGCACGCCTACGAACCCCCTTGATACAGGCAGTACTGATGATGAAATTGAGAGAAATCAATCCCCACCTCAAAGACTGGGCCCCAGCGATACCCAGGGATATGGGCAGAATATTCGAAAACGAGGCGCTGAAGCATCGGGCCCTGTCCCTCTACGCCGAGGACGCCTGCCGTATTGTCTCTTTGGATTCCCGGGAGCTGACCGCTCGAGTGACCGGACGCGGCGGCGTCTACTGGACATCGCTCTACCGGGAGGACGGGGGTATCTATTTCGACTGCGACTGTCCATCGGACTACTACCCCTGTAAGCACGCCGGAGCCCTCCTCTACACCCTGCGCGAGATGTGCAGCGCCGCCGATGGCAGCGGCTCCCCTCAAGCGGCGGCGGTCGGAGGGGGAGTACGACGGGAGGAGGGTTTTTCTCCAGGAGAGGTCCTGGAGGTTCGCAATGCCGGCGGCGAAAGCACGACGGGCGGACAACGGGGGGGCAGGGATCACGACTTTTTTTTCGCTCAAGAGGGGTTCGGGGAGAGGGCGGGAACGGTCTCGGAGACGGGACGGTACCGTCCGGCCTTTCGGATAGTGCACCTCTCCGAATCCCTGCGCCCGTCCAAGGGGGTGCTGGGGATCGAGCCGGTGCTGGTATACCTGCGTCGAGACGGGACCGACGGCCGGCTGGACAAGTTCAGCCCCGGCAAGGGACGGCGGCCCGGAGACGAGGAGACGGAACAGCTACTCCGCCTATGCTGCTCCGTGGACGGGAGAACCCGCCGCGCCAAGGAGGTGTTGAAGTCTTGGTACTACCGGAGCCTCTGGCGGGGGATAGATCAGCTCCACGCGCCGGTGGAACTCTACCTGGAGCGGGCCGGTCGACTGGAGAGGGAGAGACCCGCGGAGCTGAGAAAAATAGAGCGCATGACTATCAGGTGGACGGCGCTTCGTTACCAGCATCAAGCATTGGAGTTCGGCCCCCGGATATATCTGGTGGATCGGGACGGATACGAGGAGCTCTTCGACGATACCGAGTCGGCCTACGAGAGCGACGAGGAGCTGCTTCTGTTGACCAAACCCGCCACGGGGAGCCTCTGGTATCTCTTCGAGACTCCGACGACCGAGGAGAGCGGGGCTAGAGTGGGAGTCTTCTCCGCGGTCTTGAGTCTACCCCGGTACTTCGGCGTCGAGGAGATACGCCGCTTCAGCGAAAAATGTCGCTCCCACTACCGCGACTTGCTGGAGGTGGAAGAGCTGCCCCGGGACTTGAACGTCATCTCCCTGGTCCCCACCCCGGTGCTCGATTTTCAGCCCGACGGCGAGATCACCTCCCTGAGCCTCAGCTTTCGCTACGGCCGCGAGGAGCTCGCCCCGGGCGGTGATGCGCTGATCCGGGTCAGCACCGAGGAGGCGCGGGAGCTCACCGGTGCCCCTTCCTCTGCAAACGCGCAGTGGTACATCGCCGCGAAGCCGGAGGCGGAGTACTACTTCGTCGACCTCCTGGACAGACTGTTCTTGGAAAAAAGTATTCCCCTGCAGATCTACACCTGGCGAAATCCCTTCTTCGAATCGCCGCGACGAAAAGCAGATCTCCACGATCTTTCCCGGGCGCCGCAGTTCTTCGTCGAGGCGGAGCTCCGAGAGCTGGCAACCGAGCTGATCGGGGAGCTTCTTCAAAGAGGCTTCGAGGTACGGGTTCAGCGGGAAAAGATAGCACGAGCTCTCGGGCCGGCCAGCGTTCGGGTAGGCTCCAGCGGGGAAGAGTGGCTGGATATCGAGCCGGGCTTGGAGACCGACGAAGGATTTGTCCCGATAGAGGGACTGAACGTCCGAGGCTTGTGCGAGGCCGGGGGCAAGAAGTACGTCCTACCCCCGGGCAGCGACGTGCAGTGGTTGTTGTCAATCTTGGGGGGAAAAAAGATCGGCCGGCTTGACCTGGCGTCCATCGAGGAGCTGATCGACCGGGTGAGCAACCCGGAGCACCCCGGGCTCCAGGACTACTTCGCCCTGCGGGAGAGGCTCGCCTCCTTCGAAGGTCTGGAGGAGATCTCCGCGCCCGCGAACTTCCACGGACTGTTGAGGTCCTACCAGCGCAGCGGCCTCTCCTGGCTCTGGTTTCTCCACCGCTACCGGCTCGGCGGCTGTCTGGCCGACGACATGGGGCTGGGTAAGACCATTCAAGCCCTGGCTCTCCTGGCCAAAGCCAGGGAGATAGGCGAGATGAAGAGGGCCCTGGTGGTCTGCCCGGTGAGCACCCTGGGCAACTGGAAGCGGGAGGTCGGGCGTTTCACCCCCCATTTTTCCGTGGGTATTCACGCCGGATCCGACCGACGGCGGGAGGCCGCTGAGTTCGACGACTTGGACCTGGTCTTCGTCAGCTACGCCACCCTGCAGCGGGACGCGGAGCTGCTACGGAGAGTCGAGTTCGACTACCTGATTCTCGACGAGGCGCAGGCGATCAAGAACCCCAAGGCTAAGCGAAGGAGGGCGGTCGCCTCCATCGATGCGGCCCACCGTCTGGCGCTCACCGGTACGCCGGTGGAGAACAACGTCATTGAGCTCTGGTCCTTGATTGACATCTTGATGCCCGGGATTCTCGGCCGCCGCGGGGATTTCTCCCGACGCTACGGCCGGCAGATTGAGGAGGGTTCCGCGGTCCTCGGTGCCCAGGAGGAGGTTGGCGAAGCGATGGATAGGCTGCAGCGCCTTATCCGCCCCTTGATCCTCCGGCGGACCAAGAGAGCCGTCGCGCCGGAACTCCCGCCGAAGGAGGAGTTTGTCGACTACGTAGAGGCGGGCAAAAAGCAGGCCGAACTCTACGAATCGCTGCGCCGACGCTTTGCCGAAGAGGTGGAGCAGCTGTTGGCGTCGGGGGATGGAGGCCGGTCGGCGATGAAGATCCTCGAGGCGATGCTGCGACTGCGGCAGACGGCTATTCTGCCGGCGCTGGTGGACCGCGACTACTCTCGAGTACCCAGCGCCAAGTTGGATACACTCTACGACCGAATAGTCGAGCTGCAGCAGGAGGGGAACAAGGCCTTGGTCTTCTCTCAGTTCACCGGGGTACTCGACGAGGTGGAACGGCGTTTGGGCGATTTGGAGATCAGGCTCTTCCGCCTGGACGGCTCCACCCCTCAGCAGCAGCGGGAATCCGCCATCGACGGGTTTCAGCACAGCGAGGGCGCGGCGCTGTTCCTCATCAGTCTGAAGGCCGGAGGGGTGGGGATCAACCTCACCGCCGCCGACTATGTATTCCTCCTCGACCCCTGGTGGAACCCCGCCGTCGAATCCCAAGCGGTGGATCGGGCGCACCGTATTGGGCGGCAGGGAGCGGTCTTCGTCTACCGCCTGGTGACCCGGGGTACGATAGAAGAGAAAATGTTACGCCTGCAGGAGAGAAAACTCCGGATATCCGAGAGTCTCATTCGCGGTGAAAGCGGAGCGCTGCGGGAGCTCTCCCCCGAGGATATTATGGGGCTGTTTCAGTGAAGTGGTGAATACCCGACCGCGCACTCAAGGTTTTAGGGGTGGCTGGGAAATTCGAGGAATAAAGGCTGAGTTTCATTTATTGGCATTAGCATAAAGTTTTTTCTATATTTCTTGCGATCCATATTTCTGACAGCTATACTTTTTTGGCGCTTCTGGCTAAATGGTGGGAGAAGGCATCAAATCAAGCCCACCGAGATGAAATAGAATTGTTCTTAAAGCGCTTCTTGTTTCGAAAACCACATGCAATCTTCTTAATCCGCTGGATTCTCGCATTCTTCGCCTCCAGCATGCTGTTGTTTACCTTGTTCCGTATGGCGTTCAAGATACCCCAGAGATAGCGACGAATCATCTTGCCCACTGCAATTATGGGTTTTAACCGACTGCGACTTATCCACCCGAGAAGACGCTTCCAGTGCTTCTCAGCGAC